>JAGPCH010000038.1 GCA_018058125.1 Ignavibacteria bacterium
TTAATATTGAAATTATCCCTGTCTTCTGTAATGTTAACTTTTGGTGTGTAGCTTTTAGTAAGATTCATGTTTTCCCAGTTACTGAAAAGTTGGTTTCCGAAAACTGAATTTAATGTTTCATTTAAAAGATCGTTGTTTTTTTTGAATTTAACTACGTTCATGATTTATCTCCTTATTTATGTTAATGTTATTTTTGAGGGTTGTTAGTTCATTCTTATACAAACTGCGTGCCAAAAGGAAAACTTTAAAATAGAGCTGAAAACTGAGTTTTTCAGATTTTTCTTGTGAAATATTTGTCACTTTATTGAATTGAATGGAAGTGATGTGAAACATTCGTCAAAATAGTGAATTATTTGTCATTTTGGGTTTTAAAAAAACAATCCGGATACTAAGTAAAAGCATCCGGATTCCAGAGAGTAAAATAATTATTTTTTAAAAAATTATTTTACAGTTATTGTTTAGTATTATTTAACTAATAGTTAGTGTGTTTTTTTCAGCATCGAAAGTAGCTTTATAGCTTTTCAGATTTTTCTTTGCCGGACCTTCGAGCACTTTGCCGGTAGAAGAATATGTCGATCCGTGACACGGGCATTCAAATCCGTCACCGGTATAATCAACATCACATTTTTTATGCGAGCATACGATACTCAGCACCATGAATTTTGTATCACCTGTTCTTTTAATAAAATAATTGCCTGAGATAATATATCCTCCCACGCTTGCTAGCTCAGGATGATCGGAAATGTTTACTACCTTTGCCGCTGATGATTCTGTTTCGGATGCCGAAGTAATTGTAGCATCTGCAAAAAGTTTCTTTACATCCAACGCGCTCAGGGCTATTGTGCCGACAGCTATTGATTTGATTGATGTCTTTAAAAAGTCTCTTCTGTTAAAATTATCTTTTTTCATATTTTGATTGTAGTTTATTTTTAAAATCTTTTTCGGATTGGTAAAATTATTTTATCAGCAACATTTTTCGGGTTTGCACAAAATTTTCAGTTCTGATTGTATAATAATAAATTCCGCTGGTAAAGTTAACAGCATTCCAGTCGACCTTATAAGTGCCGGCGCTCATTCTTTCATTAACCAATGATGCAACTTCCTGTCCGCTGACATTATAAACACTTAAGCTTACATTAGAAGCTGACGGTATTGAGAAGTTAATATTGGTTACAGGATTAAACGGATTGGGATAATTCTGTGAAAGTTCGTAGCTGCTGACAAGTTCGGTTAGACTTGTTATTCCCGAAACTGCTGCATTTATATTTCCAGCCATGGACGGTGCATGAGGTTCGCAAACATAGTGATACAATCCGGCAACTGTTACTACATAAGTGAAAGTTGGATTTCCTGAGGTGAGCGGTGCATTCCATGCCGGAGCTCCAGCCGGTCTTGTGGATCCTTCGGAACCGTCACAGGTCGTTGTATGACTTCCGCCTGTCCTGGTCCATTTAATTGTATCGCCAACAGTCACATTGATATTAGCAGGGATAAACACATTGCCTGAAGTAGCTGATATATTATGTGTTGTTGAATAAGAATTTGTTGTATTAATCAACAGCATCAAAACTAATAACAACATAAGGTTTTTAATTTTTTTCATTTTAGTTTAATTTTAAGTTAGTATTATTTATTTAATTAAGATCATTTTTTTTGTTTCGGTAAAATTATCAGATTCCAGTCTGTAGAAATAGACTCCACCTGTATAGTTTTCAGCATTCCATCTCACATTATAAGATCCGGGAAGCAGCCTCTGACTTACTAGTGTTTCAAGTTCTTTTCCGATGGAATTATAAATTTTTAATATTACAAATGCATTCTTTGATATTCCAAAAGAAATATTAGTTGAAGGATTAAAAGGATTAGGATAATTATCATGCAGATAGAAATTTTCAGATATCAGATTTGTCTGATTAATAATATTCGTACTTTTCTGAGTATATGCTGAAACCGTATTTGAAAAATCGGATAAACCGAAATTATTATAAGCACAGACCTTGTAAAAGTACAGATTATCCGGAGTCAGTCCGACTTCCTGATAAGTAAGTATATCCGTTCCGACAGTATCTATGTAAGTGAAAACCACTTCATCCTGCAAACGTCTGGCAATGATAAATCCCGACTCATTTACTGAGTTGTCTTCCCAATTTATAGTAATACTTGTAGATGTGGTATCCGTTATGTTCAGATTTGACGGAGCCATTGGAATATTATTAGTATCAATTATTGCCGTAGTGAAGGCAATGTTTGAGTAATCAGATCTTAATGAGCCAGAATAAGCATATACTCGGTAGTAGTAAGTTACATTATTTGTAACCCAATAATCAAAGAACTGTCTGCTGTTCATATTAGCCGAACCGATTACTTCCCAGCCTGATGCAGTATCAGGAGAATAAGAACGCTCGATATAAAACCCCTGTTCATTATTCGAATTGTCATCCCATTTGACTTTTATATAGCTGAATTCTTCCGGCTCTGCTTCAAGATTAGAAGGCGCTGTAATTGTCTGGGCTTGAGAGCTGCTGAAAAACAATAACGCTAATATTAATGATTGTAAAATAATTTTTAACACTTTTTATTTTCTCCCTGGTTTAGAATTAATTATTTTTTAGTTCTTGAAATTTTTTGTTTAATTAATTTAACTCAAAAATATGATTATTGATAAAGACAAACAAATAAAAATTCTATTATCCGTAGGATTCAAATTTCTTTAAGAATTGAAATTGAAATTGATTATTTCAATATTGAACTACCGAAGTTAAACCGGTTTAATTTATTACGAATCAATGAAAGTAACGGATGACTTGTTTCAACTGATCAAATCCCTTGATCAGTCAGAAAAAAGATATTTCAAAATATTTGCGACCATGCATATTAAAGGCAGTGACGAGAATAAATACGTAAAGTTGTTTGATGCGATCGACAGACAATCCGTCTACGATGAAGATACGATCAGAAAAGAGTTTAAAAAAGAGAAATTCTTAAAGCAGCTTCATGTTGCAAAAAATTATTTATACAATAATATCCTCAAGAGTCTGAGACAATTCCATTCTGAGAAATCAAAGCTTAATGAACTGATGGACATACTCAGGGACGTTCAGATCCTGTATGATAAATCCCTGTTCAAGCAATGCCGGAAACTTCTCGACAAAGCAAAGAAGATTGCATATACATATGAAAAGCATTCGCACATACTTGCCGTCCTTGACTGGGAAAAGACTCTTGCCCGCACAAGCGCATATGCTAACTCCAGCGAAAAAGATCTAATGGAGTTTTACAGTGAGATAAATGAAACAGTGGAAAGACTTATAAATATCAATGAATACTGGAGGCTTACCATGGAATCTTTTCTTCTCAGAAAAAAACAGGGCGAGATAAGGGATAAGAAGGATCTTAATAAATTCAATGAAATTATAAATCATCCTCTTCTGCAGGATGAAAAAAAAGCAACAAGTTTTCAGTCCAAGACTTTTTATTTTAATATAAAAGGACTCTATTATCTTACAAATAAGGATTATAAGAATCTTCTGATCTACTGTAAAAAGCTCGTTGATCATCTTGAGAATAATCCGGTTCTTTTAAAAGAAGATAATTACATAGCATCAATCTATAATCTTCTGCTCGTACAGATAGAAATGAAAAAATTTGATGATGCGCTGAAGACCATCAAGAAACTCAGGGATTTTAAATCGAATTCTCCTGTCATGCAGGCCAGGATCTTTGTGACCTCTTATGATACAGAACTGAATCTGTATCTTAAAACAGGTGAATTTGAAAAAGGAATTGATCTGATCAAAGATATTGAAGAGGGTCTGAACAGATTAAAAGAGAAAATAAATAAAGAATCCGAAGCATTGTTTTCTTACAATATTGCATATCTTTATTTTGGATTAGGTGAATATAATGATTCCTTAAAATGGATAAACAAAATAATCAATGACAAGGAGCTTACGATCCGTGAAGATATTCAATGCTTTGCAAGAATTCTGAATCTCCTGATTCATTTCGAACTCGGAAACTACGATCTCATCGAATACATCATGAAATCAACACGAAGATATCTTTCCAATAAGAACAAGCTGAATAAGTTTGAACTGATAATTCTGAATCACATAAAAAAACTTATCACGGCAGGTGTAGACGATGACAAAATGTATATCATTCATGAATGGAAAAAAGAGCTGAATAAAATATCAGATGACATACTTGAGATCAAAGCTTTCGAATATTTTGATTTCATTTCTTGGCTTGAAAGTAAGCTGGAGAAGAAGAGCTTTATGGAAACAGTTAAAGGTAAAAAAAAACAGATTATTCTTAAAAACTAATGATAAGTCAAATTTCGGTCTCTGCATATAAAAATTTCATATGTTAATACCTAAGCTTTTCACAACCCTAAAATCTTATACACGGCAACAGTTTTATAAAGATTTTTCATCCGGAATAATAGTTGGAATTGTAGCATTGCCGCTTGCTATAGCTTTTGGAATAGCATCAGGTGTCTCTCCCGAAAAAGGTTTATTCACTGCTGTAATTGCGGGTTTCATAATATCAGCTCTGGGAGGAAGCAAGGTGCAGATCGGGGGACCTACGGGAGCGTTCATCGTGATAGTGTATGGAATTGTGCAGATGTACGGTCTTGACGGGCTTATGATAGCAACCATCATGGCCGGTGTAATTCTGATCATAATGGGACTTGTCAAGCTCGGGACTCTTATAAAATTCATACCATTACCTCTTATCACGGGATTTACCTCTGGAATAGCTTTGATAATTTTTACAACCCAGATAAAGGATCTCCTCGGATTGAAGATAGATTCACTTCCGTCCGAATTCCTGATGAAGATCCCGGTATATGTGGAAAGTATTTCATCTTTTAATCCCGATACAATACTCATCTCTGCAATAACTTTAGCGGTTATAATATTATTTCCATACATAACAAGAAAGATCCCGGGAATTTTTGTAGCACTGATAGCAGGAACTTTGATAACTTCGATATTCGGATTGAATGTAGAAACGATAAGCTCAAAGTTCGGAGCTATTCCGGACACTATTCCAGCTCCTTCAATGCCTGAATTTACTTATGACAAAGTTTATGCTCTCATCGGACCGGCTTTTACCATTGCATTATTAGCTGCAATAGAGTCTCTGCTCAGCGCAGTAGTGGCGGACGGAATGACCGGAGGAAAACACCGTTCTAATATGGAGCTTATAGCTAACGGAATTGCCAATATTGCATCACCAATATTCGGAGGAATACCTGCTACCGGGGCTTTGGCAAGAACCGTAACGAATATCCGAAGCGGCGGAAAGACTCCAATTGCCGGAATGACACACTCCGTAGTCCTGTTGCTTATAATGTTCTTTTTCGGACAATATGCAGGAATGATCCCGCTTTGCGTACTGGCTTCAATACTGGTAGTGGTATCATATAATATGTTTGACTGGAGAGAGTTCAGATCTCAGCTTAAAATGCCAAAAAGTGATGTACTTGTACTGATATCCACCTTTTGTCTTACAATTTTATTCGATCTGACAGTAGCTATAGAGATCGGTATGATAATGTCGGCTTTCCTTTTTATGAACAGAATGGCAAATGTAGCAAACATAGGAATAATTACACGGGAGTTTGATGACAGGGATGAGAATACCGGATCGGAAGATATTCCTGAAAATATTATTCAGGGTAAGGATATTCCGAAAGGGGTTATAATCTATGAGGTTAACGGTCCGTTCTTTTTCGGAGCTGCAAGTAAATTTAAGGAAACAATCAGATTGGTTGAAAATAAATCCGCCATACTTATTCTCAGACTGAGGAATGTACCTGCAATTGATGCAACAGGACTTGCAACAATTGAAGACATTTATGAAGAATGTAAGAGAAACAGATCTGTACTTATACTTTCAGGAATGCATGCCCAGCCTCTGTTTGCCGCAGAAAAATCCGGATTACTGAAAAAGATAGGAGACGCAAATATATTAGGAAATATTGAAGATTCAATTTTGAGGGCTAATGAGATATTAAGCAAAAAGACCGACAGGTCAGATCAATATGAGGGTTAATGTATTCCTGATAATGGAAAACTGATTTTATTCAATATTGCATCAGGTAAGAATTGCGGAAAAGCCGTTCACTCATGCAATTACAATTTTTAGATTTCTATTAAAATAATGGTTTGCTAAATTAATAGTTCGAATTTTAAATCTAACAAAAAAACAGAAAGGTAATAATGTCAGACAAAACACCAATCACGGTCTCTTACGGAGATGGTATAGGACCCGAAATAATGGAAGCCACTCTTAACATAATAAATGCAGCAGGTGCAAAACTTGATATTGAAGTAATTGAAATAGGTGAAAAAGTTTATCTGGCAGGTAACTCTGCCGGTATTGAGCCACAGTCATGGGATTCTCTCAGAAGGACAAAGGTCTTTCTTAAAGCGCCGATCACAACTCCGCAGGGAGGCGGTTTTAAAAGTCTTAACGTAACTACCAGAAAAACGCTTGGATTGTATGCAAATGTAAGACCGTGTGTTTCATTTCATCCTTATGTAAAGACAAAGCATCCTGTAATGGATATTGTCATTATCAGAGAAAACGAAGAAGATCTGTATGCCGGAATTGAGCACAGACAGACAGATGAAGTGTATCAGTGTCTGAAATTAATTTCCAGACCGGGATCCGAAAAGATCATAAGATATGCTTTTGAATATGCAGTTGCTAATAACAGAAAGAAAGTTACCTGTTTTATGAAAGATAACATAATGAAACTTACTGACGGACTTTTTCATAAGATCTTTGATGAAGTTGCGCTGGAATATCCTCAGATCGAAGCTGAGTCATGGATAGTGGATATTGGCGCTGCAAAGATGGCTGATACTCCCGAGATATTTGATGTTATAGTAATGGAAAATCTGTATGGTGATATATTGTCTGATGTTGCTGCTCAGATCACAGGTTCTGTTGGACTTGCAGGATCTGCAAATGTAGGTGAAAATTTCTCAATGTTTGAAGCAATTCATGGTTCAGCTCCGAGAAGAGCAGGTCAGAATCTTGCAAACCCATCAGGTTTGCTGCTTGGTGCGGTTATGATGCTTAATCATATAGGTCAGCCGGATATCGCTACAAAGGTACACAATGCATGGCTTAAAACTATTGAAGACGGAATACATACTTATGATATTTTTAAAGAAGGTACCAGTAAAGAGAAAGTCGGAACAAAGGAGTTCGGTGAAGCTGTAATTGCAAGAGTAGGACAAAAGCCGTCCACTTTAAAAGCAGTTGATTACAGTAACGTAAAAGCTTCCGGTGAAAAATCTAGCTGGAAATACGAGAGACCTAAAAAAGCAAGGAAAGATCTTGTAGGTGTCGATATATTTCTTCACTGGGCAAACGGAACAGCAGATGACCTCGGTGAGATTCTAAAAAAAGTAACTTCCGAAGAGTTAAAACTTTTACTCATCAGCAACAGAGGTGTAAAAGTATGGCCGGACGGTTTCCCTGAAACCTTCTGCACTGATCACTGGAGATGCAGATATACTATGGCTTTTGAAGGTAGTGGAATTAAGAATGCAGATATTATAAAACTATTGACAAGTATCGATGATGCCGGATTTGATGTTATAAAAACCGAGAATCTGTATAAGTTTGACGGTGAGCTCGGATACTCGCTTTCTCAAGGTCAGTAATACATCTTTTAAGAAGTATTTAATTTTAAAAACCAGATCCCGGAAATTTTTTTCCGGGATTTTTTTTTAGGTGTTGACAAAGAATAAAAAATAGTATAATTTTGTAAAGCACTTTAAAAAACAAAGTACTTTAACTAAATACTATGGAAACAAAACAAGCTGAACTGGAGTTGTCGGTAATAAAAAAAATAATGGAAGACAGCCGGAATGTCGTACTGGATAACGGTATTCATTATATATTCTGGGGTGTAATTGTTACGTCAGCCCTCATAATAAATTATGTAATGCTGTTAACACGAACAAGCATGAATTATATCGGACTGATGTGGTTTGTATTAATGATATCTGCTGCGATCGTTGACGGGATAATCGGTTACAGACAGGAAAAGAAAAGTAAGGTCAGAACTTATGCAGGTGATCTTCTTTCATCATTATGGAAAGCAACGGGCATAGCAATGTTCCTGTTCGGTTTTCTCGGAATCGTTACAAAGGCATATAATCCCATCTATATATCACCAATAATTTCCACAACTCTTGGAATTGCATATTTTACAAGCGGAACTATTCAGCAACTGAAATGGCTGAAAAATATTTCTTTAGGCTGGTGGGCAGGAGCGGTCTATCTTTTCATATTCCCTTCCGTACATACGCTTTTGATATTTGCAATTATGATGATCTGCCTTCAGGTAATTCCGGGTTTGATATTAAACAGAAAATATAAACAGAACACTAATTTTAATTGATGGACTTTGATTATCAGCAAATTGACGATGTCATACACTCGAGGATCCGGACAGCCATTATGGCTGTACTGGTCAGTGTTACCGAAGCTGAGTTTAATTTTCTTAAGGAAAAAATAAATGCAACTGACGGAAATCTTAGCGTGCATCTTAAGAAACTCGAAGCAGCAGGATACGTATCGGTCAAAAAAATATTCGTTGACCGCAAACCCGTCTCAAAATATAAAATAACAACAAAAGGATTTAAAGCTTTTGAGAATTATATTAAACAGCTGGAAAGCATTGTTAAGAGATAATTAAGAATTAAGAATTAGGAATTAGGAATTAAGCAGATAAAATTGCAATCAATAATAATTAATAAAAAACTAAAATGGAAAAATTAGACAGCACACAAATTCAGGAAGAATTAAATAGTTTAGAAGGATGGGAAGTGGTTGAAAATTCTATCCGAAAGAGTTTTAAGACAAAAGGTTTTCCTCAGACGATGGGTCTGGTAACAGCTATCGGTGCTCTTTGTCAGCAGCATGATCATCATCCTGATTATCTGACAATGAAATATTCTGATGTAGAAGTTT
>JAGPCH010000451.1 GCA_018058125.1 Ignavibacteria bacterium
GCGGGTCAGGTGACCGGAAGTAAGATAATCGGCTATGATCAAAACGGGTATTACGGTAAACAGATAGTCTACTCTTGTGAGGAAGATGAGGGTGAGTAAAACGCATTTTGCCGTTGTGTAAGTTGTAGTGCTGTTTAGTTCGGCGGATTTGTAATATAGATACGAAGCGCTCAGCAGGCACAGCAAATGCGTTTCCATTCCAAAATCCCGGATGCCTGTAAGTAAAAGAAACAGTGGAATACTAAGCATGAAATATTTCTGATACCCTGCTATGTATGATTTCCTGAAAAAAAAGTATAGAACAAAAAGCGTTGCAAAATCAATATAAATAATGAGCATTACAGTAAACCTGTAAATTGTTTCCGGGGAAAAACTTCCGAATAGTCCGAGTATAAAGTAGTATGCCGAAAGAATTAGAAACCATAATGGATGGTAACCGTTTGTAAGATCGACTTTATCAAACGTTGAACCAAATCCTTCAGAAAAATTATAAGCCGTCTTTATGTAAAAAAATGAATCGTCATTGGAAAAGTTAAGTAAAAATTCTATCGATGGAAAGAAACTGAATACATAAGCGAAAACAATGATTAACGGTAAAAAATATTTTAAAAAATGCTGTCTCAAATAATAATTTAATTATCAGTGCTTTCTGTGATTGTATTGTCGAGTATTTTTGTATAACCTTCTTTTGAATAAACATAAACATCTGCAGCATTTCCGGTTACTCTGACTCTCAGCATTGTTGGTTTGTTGAAGTTGTTTCTGTTTGAAAGTCTTACATAAATATCCTTGTCCTTATACTTACTCCCTGATTCGTCAAGTATCATAAAATATTGAGTGGAACCGGTTGTAAGTATCTCATATTCATTGTCGGAGAGTTTTGCGAGTGATATTTCAGAATCAAGAGATGTATTGTCCAGTGAACCTGTAAGGATCAGATCAGTTACGCTTTCCGTGATCCTGAAACCCCCGTATTTTTTATAATTATATGGTCCCATTATATAATCTGATATTACAGCCTGCTGAAATCTTGAAGGTAAACCTAAAATGATATTTCTTTTACCCGGATCCATATTAAGTTTAATCAGTGATTCGGAAACTGTCTGTGAAGTCACATATGCAGTCTTCCAGTCCTGAATGAGATTAAAACTGATCTTGCACCACAAAAGTAAGATCAGAACTATACCGGTTAAATAAAACTTTACATTCACTGACATTTTCATTGCAAAATAAAGCAGCATGAAACTGAAAAATGAAAACGGTATAAGAATCAGCTGTGGTCTGAAATATCCTGCAATGAGATTTGGTGAAACAGTTACTATAAGCAGAATAAAAAGAGTTATGAGATAATTGAATTTATATTTTCTTACAAAAATAAAAATAACCGATACAAGAAAAATGAAGATCAGTATTGCATAAACGGTAAATACCAGATTGTAATTTTTCAGATACTCCTGTATTGACAGATAATCAAACGGCATTATAAGAGATATCACCGATTTAAAAACTACACCCGCACTGGTAAATAATCCCGGTTTCTGAAACTTGGTGACTACTTCCGCAGGCTGGACTCCAAGCATATATACTCTGTATAAAAAATAAATTATCAGAAGGAAAAATTCCAGAAAAATCAGATTCTTGATATTACTTAATTTTTCTCTGTTAAATGCAGAATAAAAAATAATCATCGTGACAGCCGGAAGTATGATCGATGTTTCTTTTGTCATTAATGCCAGTGAGAAAAAAAATCCGGTTAAATATAAACTGCTCCTTGATTGTTTTATGGAATAGTTGAAAGTTGTGATCAGTGATGCAAATAATAGAATCCCGCAGAGTATGTCATTTTTCCCTACTGTCCAGCAAATGTCATTCAGATTATTCGGATAGATCAGGCACAATAAAAGCAGAGTCAGTGAGTACCATGTATTCTCAGTAAATTTGTAAAAAAGATAAGAAACAAGTAAAACAAATATATAGAAATAAATTAAATTCTCTATCCTGAATATTACAAAATTATCAGCAGGCATGTTCAAAATCTGATTTACCCAGATCCCGAAATTAATGGAGATGTAATACACAGGTCTGAAATGCAGATTGTTTATATAGGGGATCGAACTTGAAAATTTCTGTCCAAGCGTTGAATTCTGTGCTCCGGCAAAATTGAGATAGTCATCTGACAGCAATCCAATTTCAAAATATCCTGAGTAAATTAAAAATATTGTAAACAGGAATAATGTAATTCCTGAATATAAAAAAAATGCAAATGAGCTTTTTGAGTCCTGATTTTCGTCCAAAATTATAAAGTTATTGTAAAAGAGATCTAAGTTCTTCTTTATATTTATTATCAATATTCATTCCGCCTGAAATTCTTAACCTGAATCGTTTGTCTTTCAATTTCCTAAATTCATCTTCGGGAAGAAATGTATTTATATATGCTAATGACTTTCTGAAAGTAATATCATCCCTGTAATATTTCCTCGCTCTGATCTTGCTGCCGTAAAAATATTCAACCCAGAATAAAATATTGTTCCAGTATTTTTTATCTGCAGAAGATGTTGAACTTTCAAGATTAATTACGGCATTATCAAATAGTAATCTGTATATGC
>JAGPCH010000452.1 GCA_018058125.1 Ignavibacteria bacterium
TCTTAAAATTGTTTAAGTGGCTTCAAGTAAACTAATCTTCATTAAATAATGAAAATTATTTCGGCGATATTATTTTTTACTCTGCTGAGCATGAATACTCATGCTCAGCAGAGTTATTTAAATAAACGTTTTAACTTTGAAATTCTGGATTTAGGACATAGTATTTTAGCTAACGATACTGGATATGTAATTCTTAACGGATTTTTAGATTCTACCGGGGTATTAGGTTTTCATCTAATAAAAACGGACTTAAATCTCAACGTTATTTCTATTGTTAAGCACGGTGCTTTTCCTTATTCCATAAATGCAGGGGCAAGTGGTAGCTTAGGGTATTTAGATTCTAACTTGTTTGTAACAGGTTCAATTTATTCAAATGGTCATGATTCCAGATTTTATCTTTTCAATGATAATGGAGATACTATTTGGACAAAATCATATGGAGATAGTTTATTTCAATCTTCATGGCAAACAAAAAAAACACGTGACAATGGTTATGCCATATTGGTCAACTCCGATACATATGGTAGTTCAGGTTGCGTTGTCTTAATGAAGATAGATTCTGTGGGAAATCTATTATGGGAACAACATTATCCTTTTACAAGAGCCGATGCAGGAATAACATTAGATACGACTTTTGATGGTGGATTTATTATTGGAGGGGCAACATTAAGTTATGGTGTGCCGGTTGGTTCTGACTGTGCAAACGCATACTGCATTAAAACTGATAGCGCAGGAAATCTACAATGGTACAAATCGATTGGTGGTCCTTTTTATGATATAGCATGGCATGTAATGCAAGCAAGAGATTCTAATTTTGTATTTGCCGGGACTTCCGTTTATTTTGACCCTTCTCCACCCACTTCTTGTGGTGATGGATATGGAATTTCACAACCCTATGTTTTTAAATTGAGACCGAATGGTGATACTCTTTGGACCAGAAGATATGGAGAACCACATTTTGATACTGGTTTACGTATTGCCAGAGAATTAGAGGATGGAAGTTATATAGCAGCCGGACAAGCCTATGTTGATTCAACAAACACCTATTTAGGATTAATCATTCATCTTTCTTCAGAAGGAGACAGCCTTTGGTACAGAACGTATATTAATCTTTCAAGCAATTATTCCTATAATATTCTATACGATATTCAACAAACTTCCGACAAAGGATTTATAGCATGTGGTTTTGTAGTTCCCGGGGGTGTTCCGGACACCGGTCGTCAAGACACATGGATCTTGCAAGTAGACAGTAATGGTTGTGAAGTTGCAAATTGTTTACTCAGTGATATATTAGATGTTACCTCAACAACTAATTTGAACATTTGGCCCAATCCATCTACCGGACATTTTTTTGTAGAAACAAACGGAGAACGAATAAATTCTTGGATGGTATTTGACCAATTAGGAGGATTAATTTTAAATGGAATCGGAGACCTACAAGAATTAAATTTAGAGAAATTTTCTAACGGGATATATTATTACCGATTTATTATGGATGATAAAATAATTTCAGGAAAATTAATTCGGGATTAGTGATTCAGCATCACTTCATTTTATTCAACTATCAACTTTCTTATTTGATATCGTTAAGCATAAATTATTCCCACCCATGCTTATTAAAATTGAAATAAGCACAAGCCGCCATCGCCGCCGTCTCCGTCCGTAATCTTTCAGGTCCCAGACTTGTTAATACAAAACCATTTTCCTTCGCTGCAAGAATTTCACTCTCATGAAAATCACCTTCCGGTCCGATCAGAATTACTGCATCTTTCCCCGGCTTAAGTATATTTTTCAAATGATTCTCTGGACCGGCTTCCATAGCACAGATAAGCTTCTGTTCTTCTAACTCTGTTTTCAGGAAATTATTGAAAGGCTGCATTTCATTGATCACAGGTAACAGCGCCTTACCGGATTGCTTTATTGCTGAGATAGCTATTCGCTTCAATCGTTCTGTTTTTACATCTTTCCTTTCTGAATGACGACATGCCAGAAATGAGATCTTGTATAATCCCAACTCAACACATTTTTCTAAAAGCCATTCGATCCTGTCAATGTTTTTTGTGGGTGCAATTGCAAGATGAAATAACGGCCGGGAGATCTTCTGAACTTCTTTAGATTCTATTGAAGCAATGCAATCGTGTTTGTTGATCTCTGAAATGACAGACGTATAAATATTTCCGGCGCCATCAGTGATCAGGATCTTTTCACCAACATTTTTCCTGACAACTTTCAGATGACGGAATTCATCATCTTCCAGAATTATCTGTCCTGCTGAATTAATATTTCCGAAATAAAGATCCACACGATTATTTTTACAACTGACAAGAAACAAAAAAACCTTCTCCGAAGGAAGAAGGTTTTTGAAATTATATTAACCCTAATTCAGTCATGCATTCACTGTTAATTTCGGTGCTGCATTCAGAATTTCAGGAGTTGCGTATTCTGCATATTGAGCAAAGTTCTGAACGAATGAAGAAGCAAGTGTATTCATCTTTGCATCGTATTCGTTTTTATCTGCCCATGTATTTCTTGGATTCAAAATTTCTGTCGGAACACTTGGACAAGTCTTCGGCATTGAAAGTCCGAATACCGGCATTTTCTCAA
>JAGPCH010000453.1 GCA_018058125.1 Ignavibacteria bacterium
AAGTAAATTTAATAATCTATTCTATTTTGATAAAGAGAAACAGGCAATCGATAAGATTGAGTATCTGCTGACTCTGAATAATTTAAGTGAAGATTCAAGCAGGAATTCAGAGGAATATATCAGACAAAATGTAAATCTGTCAGACTTTATGGTTTGGTTTATAGAAAATTATCCTCAAAGTTTTGATGAAATGAAAAAAAATCCGGATTATCAATTTAATTTCAAATAATATATGCAAATACTACCATATCAATATCACGCAAACAAAGTATGTTCCCGTTGTTTAATGGACGATACTGTTAAAGGAATCTCGTTTGACGCAAACGGTGAATGCACTTTTTGTAAGATTCATGATGATCTGGAAATTAAATTTCCTTTAAATAATGAAGCACCCAAAAAACTTAAGTCTATAGTTGAAAAAATAAAGCTGGACGGTAAGGGTAAAAAATATGACTGTATTCTTGGTGTGAGCGGTGGAAGGGATAGCACTTACACCTTGTATAATGCTGTTAAACTTGGGCTAAGACCGCTTGCTGTACATTTTGATAATGGATGGAATTCTGAAATCGCAGTGCAGAATATTAAAAGTGCTACAGATATTTTGAAAGTAGATTTACACACTCACGTTGCTGACTGGGAAGAGTTTAAAGATTTACAGAGGTCTTTTCTCTTCGCTTCCGTTTCTGATGCAGAAGTTCCAACAGATTGGGTGATCTTTTCTGTACTTTTTCATGAAGCCGCTGAGTATGGCCTTAAGTACATAATACCGGGTCATTCATTCCGAACTGAGGGAAATACACCTCTTAGCTGGACATATATGGACGGGAAATATGTGCAGGATATCCATAAGAGATTTGGCAAAGTTAAACTTAAAAGCTTTCCTAATATGTCTATGACAAAGTATCTGTATTATTCCTTAATTAAGAAAATTAAACAAATTAAAATTCTGTATTACATACCTTATAATGAACAGGAAGTATTTCAAATCATACAGAATGAACTTGGCTGGAAAAACTATGGCGATAAACATCACGAATCAAAATACACAGCTTTTTTTCAGGCTTACATACTAACAAGAAAATTTAATATTGATAAACGTAAACTGCACTATTCAGCAAAAATTAGAAGTGGTCAGCTTACCCGGGATGAAGCACTAGAAGTAATCAAGACAGATCCTTACACAGGCGGCACTGAAGCTATGGAATATTGCCTGAAAAAACTGGATATGTCATTTGATGATTTTAATAGAATTATGAATGAAAGTCCAAAATCCTTCAAAGATTACAAGAGTTATTACGATCTTGTCAGGTTTTTTGAATTGCCCGTAAAGCTGGGAATTAAATTAAATATCATTCCTGATATTGTTGAAAAAAAATATTTTATGTTTGGTGAAGATGATTCAAAGTAGAAATGCACTGTTTACTAATGACGTCGAAACCACTTCCATCTGGCTGAATACTCTCAGAGATGAGACAGGCATAAAGGTACTGAAAGAAGGAATGCCTGCTTTATTGGATTTGTACGCCGGGTACAATATAAAGACTACATTTTTTTTCACTGGTTACATAGCAAAACTGGTTCCTGAAGTTGTAAAAATGATTTTGCCGTATGGACATGAAGTGGGCAGCCACGGTATGTCTCATATAAAAGAAAATGGTTTCGATGTAATGCCGTTAAATAAACAAATAACACACCTGAAAGATTCAAAAAAAATTCTCGAAGATATCTCAGGTGAAGAGGTTATTTCTTTTCGTGCCCCTGCTTTGAGGGTTAATCAGGATACTGCTGTTGCACTTGCTGAAACCAATTTTTTAATTGATAGTTCTATTGCATCACAAAGATTTGATATGTTTATGTCATTTGGTGGCTTAAAAAAAATGAAATGGCTGATTGCACCCCGGTGTCCCTACCGAACTAAATCAAACAACTTATTTAGCAAAGGTGATGGGGAAATAGTAGAGATTCCAATTAGTGCTACACTGTTACCGTATGTGGGAACAACTATGAGGATATTCCCCAAAATTACCTCAATGCAAAGAAGATTGCTTCATGCCGAATCAAAATTATCCGGTAAACCAATTGTTTTCCTGATCCACCCTAATGAATTTATTGATGAATCTGGAGAATCCAGAGTTATTAGCCGAAGAGTGAATAATTATCTGTTATTTCTTATTCAGGATTCATTAAGAGCCAGATTGAAAACTAAAAATTTGGGCAGCAATTGTGTTAAATTGTATAACGATGAAATTTCATATTTCATAAAGAAAAATTATTCTTTCCTGACTTTTAAAGAGTACTATAAATCTCTCGCCATTTAAGATGCTGTATAATTGAATGATATGTTATATTTATTACTGGTAGGAAACTATGATCATTGAAGAGTTGTCAGGCCGATTAGAGAATGAATGGGATGCTTTTGTATTTAGTCACCCTGATGGTACAATTTATCACCAGATTGGATGGAAAAAGTTAATTCAAAAAACCTATAATCATGCTCCCATGTATTTGATTGGTAGAGAAAATGAAAAGATTGTTGGAGTCCTGCCTTTGTTTATTATTAAATCCTTTTTCAAAAAGAAACTTGTTTCCATTCCTTACTGCCC
>JAGPCH010000039.1 GCA_018058125.1 Ignavibacteria bacterium
GTGATTCGGGAATCGTGCTGATCTGCTCTTTGATCCAGATGTCAAGCGAATCAAGCTGAAGCTGATACTCTTTCAAATTGGTTTCATAAAATTCTTTATTCTTCGGGTCAGCTTCAATTAGTCCTTTCGCAACATTATCAGCATATGTCTTTACATTATTTACATCAAACCAGGCATGCGGGTCAGGATCTCCGAAACCTTTTTCATCTGTCATAGGAGTTAATCCTTCAGTAACAATTACTTCTGTTTTTTTTCCACCAGCTCCTCTGATCATTTCTTCTATCCAGTGCTCCAATGCAAAACCATTTATAAAGACAATATCACTGTTTGCCACAAGCCTTGGATCAGATGGTTTGGGATGATAGGTGTGCGGATCGATACCAACTCCGCAGATGCTGTATGCATCCACCTTTTCTTTACCGATACTCTTAACTATATCATTAATAATAGTGATAGTAGAAACAGCTGTGATCTTGTCACTCTTTGCTTTCGGATTTACATCAGAGTTGCTATCACCGCAACCTGCAATTAAAATAAAATAAAAAATTAATAAAAAAATTGAATGTTTTAGCATAAAATTCTATAAAAGTTTTACAAAAATATTATCGGCCAGTTTTTCGCTTAGAAAAATATTGCCGGCTCTGAAATGTATCTGAATGGAATTGTCAAAATTGATCTTTTCAATTACTCTGATCTCATCATTCAATTTCAAACCTACTTTAGACAGATAAACAAGGACTTCCGAACTTTCGTCAGAGACCTGTTTTATTACTGCTGAATCCCCTGTTTTCAGGCTGGATGCGGGTATAGTCTCTACTTCCTGTATTTTGCCGTTTGTGTCCGGAATAGGATGACCGTGAGGATCGAATTTGGGATACTCAAGAAATTTCTCAAGCCTGGAGATTAAATCGTCTGAAGATGCATGTTCAAGATTTTCCGCTTCATTATGCACATTCTCCCAGGTATAATTTAACTGTTCCACTAAAAACACTTCCCAGATCCTGTGCTTCCTTACTAAATTTATTGCAATGGCAGAACCTTTTTTTGTGAGCTCAAAACCTTTATATGGAATATTTTTTATATAACCTGATTTAGATAATTTTGATATCATGTCACTTACAGCTGCAGAAGAAATATTAAGTCTTTCTGCGAGTATACTTGTTGTGACCTTTCCCTGTGAATTACGGATCGAGTAAATGTTCTTCAGATAGTCTTCTAAACTTTTGTTCAATTAATTATATTTTTAAGTTAGCAACGATACAAACTTAAGCAAACTTAACTTTTTTATCAAGTCCGAATAAATATTCTGAAAGTATCAAAAAAGTCATTTGTTCGCCGTTCTGAAATTATTATTTTGAAACGAAAATAAACATACTCACGTTAGCTCACATTATATGACAATCTGGAACAGAATAATCTTCTTCACAATAGTTTTTGGTATATTTTTTGGACTGCAATTCTTAGTCCATAGAACCTTCTATAAATTTGTAAGATCAAAATATCCCGAATCTAAATTCTTAAAGTATTTATCGATCTATCCTTTTATAATTTTCAATCTTCCGTTTATATATATCATAGCCAACGGGTTCAGCTCTGCAAATATTCCTGAGACATTATATACTTTTGTTTTCCTCCCGTTTTATATTTTCCAGGGAGCTGTGGTCTTTATCGGGATATTTCTGCTGATCGGAAAAATTCTTAAAGCTCCGTTTTCACTTACATACTGGATTCTGAATAAATTTGAATCCGTTAATAAATTTTTCAATAAACCCGAAGTAAAGAAGATCGATTATTCGAGAAGGAAGTTCATAAGAGGCACTACTGCTCTTGTCTCGGGATATGCTTTTACCGGAGCTACTCTGGGAGTTTTGACCAGTCACGATTATGAGATCGTAAATAAGGAAATAACGATCGGCAACTTACCTCCGGAATTAAAAGGAACAACCATCACCCTTATAAGTGACATTCACTCCGGTCCTTATATGAAAGAGGAAATGATGAAGGAGTATACTGATGTGATAAATGATTTGAAATCAGATTTCATTTTCATTCCCGGAGATTTTACGAATTCAAATAAAATGGAAGTTCATCCGCTTGTAAATGCCTTAAGCAATCTGAAAGCGGACAAAGGTATTTACGGAACTCTGGGAAATCATGATTATTTCTCGGATGCGGAATATGTAGCGAAAGTAATCTCAAATGAATCACCTGTGAAAATACTTAGAAACAATTCTGAACTTTTGAATATAAACGGCAAGAATATTTCAATAATAGGATGTGATGATACACGGAAAAGCAATTCTGACACAGATACCACTCTGATGAGTTATTATGAATCTTCCATGGATCTTGCAAGAGGGCAGATTGAAAAAAATAATCTTGTCTATGAAGAAGTCCCTAAACTGGTTTTATTTCACAAACCTTACTTCCTGGAAGAGATGGCCGGCAAAAAACCGGATCTTATTCTCAGCGGACATACTCACGGCGGTCAGGTGGTTTTAGCCAGTTTCGGCGATCTTAATATTTCATTTGCAGGTGCTGTGAGCAAATACATCAGCGGACTTTATAAATCCGGAAATTCACAGATGTATATTTCAAGAGGTATCGGAAGCGTTGCTCTTCCTATCAGATTTAACTGTCCGCCGGAGATCACAAAGATCACTTTAGTTTAGTAAAATTTCCCGGGAACAATTATTTCCCTGAATACTTATCGGATGGTGAAAATTTTTCAACTTTGTTACTGATTGGTTTCTGTGACATTAAATAATCAAACACAGCTCCAAGATCTTCATCAGTACACACTTCTCCGTAAAAAGTCCATGGCATCACTGAATTAAATTCTCCTTCATTAACGGAAATATTTGTTACTTCCGGAGAAGCAGAAGATCTGAATTTCTGAATAAACTGCTCTTTGGTCCACTTCCCTATCCCGGTTTCCGGATCCGGAGTAATATTTGATGTTCTTACAATTCCACCTTTTGGAGCAGGAAATTCAACTCCGCCCGAAAACATTTTCTCTTTTATAAATTCACCTTTCTCCATTGGAGAATGACAGGCATTACATCCGATAGAATAATATTCTCCAATGGCCAGTTTATTATCAGGATCAGGAAAATTCTTAAAATCAGGATCTCCCGGAATGGTTCTGAAAATGAGATTCACCGGAAAGTTAAACTCGTGTTTGGGAATTTTATTTTTAACAGGCGGTAATGTCCTGATATAAGCTATAATTGCTTTGATATCGTCTTCATCCATATTCCGGTAAAATGTATAAGGCATCATCGGTCCCAGCGGCTCACCATCTTTATCCACTCCCATTGTAATAGCCCTGAAAATTTCACCATCAGTCCATCCTCCAAGACCTGTAGCGACATCGGAAGTTATATTTCTTGCCGGAATAAAGCCCGCTCCTTCCCCATAATCCTGACCACCTTTACCTTCAGTACCGGCTATTATAGGACCGTTCATTTTACTGTAATCCCGCGCCGAATGACAATCCATGCACGATGCAAATCCATAAGCAAGATACTTACCTCTTGCCACCATTTCTTCGGAAGGCACGATTTTCATATCAGGTGCAGCGCTGACCTTTGGATATTGAGTTTTAATATAAAAATATCCTGCTGTAAGAATTATTATAACTAATGCGAAAAAATAAATAAAAAATTTAAAAAACTTGTTCATAAGCTTAAAAAATTAATTTTTAAATTGATATTTAATTTTAAAATTGTGTTTTTGAGTTACAAAAATTCATTGGTTCTCCGAATTTTATGTAATATGTTTGTAACTTGGTTCAGCAAATTACAAATTTTATTTTAAAAATCAAATTATTTTTTTAATTCAAGTTTTACTGGAAAAGGAATTCATCATAATGAAAAAAATTTTAATGGCTACAAATAATCAGAACAAAGTCAAAGAAATAAGATCTGTTCTTAATACTGTAAAAAGCATTTCAATATATTCACTTAATGATTTCGGCATTACGGCAGAAGTGGAAGAAAACGGAAGTACGCTGGAAGAGAATGCTCTTATAAAAGCTGAGTATGTATTCCGGTTGCTTAATATACCAGCTATCTCAGATGATACAGGATTATTTGTTAATGCTCTCAATGGCGATCCGGGAGTTTACTCAGCACGCTATGCCGGGGAAAAAGCATCATATAAAGATAATTGCGTCAAATTATTGTCAGAGTTAAAAAATGTTGAAATGGAAAAGAGAAAAGCAAGATTTGAGTCTGTCATATGTTTTTATTCAGAAAAGAAAAAATATGAATTTTTTAAAGGAGTATGTCATGGTAAGATCATTGAAAAGGAAAGAGGTGAAAACGGATTCGGATATGATCCGCTTTTTGTTCCGGATGGTATGTCAAAAACTTTCGCGGAACTTGATGGAAAGGAAAAAAATCAAATTTCACACAGAGCTTTGGCTTTAAAATCCTTCAAAGTATTTATTGAAAAAAATTACTAATAATTAATGGCTGATAAATTCACCAAAATTAAATATCCCTGCATAGAGATCGAAGTTATTATTCCTGCCGTCAGTCCATACTGCTATCAGTTCATCTCCGGAAAAAACACATGAATTATAATCACCTATATAATTTTTAACAGCGATATTACCGGGATCAAAACTTTTCAGTGACAATTTTTTATCAATGAAAGTTAAACCGCCGTCTGTGGAAAATGACAGATAAGTATTGGTAAGTACGTTTGCCCTGTCATCTCTCGAGTCCTGATATATTATGAATATATTTCCGGATTTATCAGACGATATGGCGGGAAGGAACTGATCATTTTTCGTGCTATCAGAATTCACTCTGAGCGGCTCAGTAAACTCAGAGGTATTTAACAAGAACTTACAAAAATAAATATCCGATTGATCTTCGGATCCTGAACCGGATGAATAGGTTAATAAAAATTCCGAATTGCCATTCAATATTACATTTGGCTCGGAATTTATTCTTATGCCTTTATCCGATGTTTTTTTAATTAAATACTGCCCATTCGAATAAATTCCGGACGGATTTAAATGCAAATATGAAGCGATTGAAGTCCAGCTTTCCCCGCCATCAGAAGACTTTTTAACTCTTATCTCATTTTCATTCTTTAAATAAAAAATAAATATTTCCCCGTTATTATTTTCTATAATTTTACCGAATTTGACTTTGCTCCCGTCAATCGGAATTGGTGCAGAAAAGGTCAAGCCTCCGTCAGTACTGCGCGCAAAAAGGATTTGTGAAGTCAATCCCTTTTTTTCAGTCCATGTAATGAAAATTGAGTTCTCTCTGAATGAATCATTGCTTACAGCCAGTCCGGGTTTATCAATATGAATATTCTCTTTGCTGTTATAATCAATAAACTCACTGTTTGTATTCCAATTGATTCCATTATCAGAAGAAATTGCAAAACATAATCCATCCCTGTTGTTGTTATGCAGATCTTTCTGAACAGCCGTAAATACAATATTACCGGCATTGTCAAATCTTATTACAGGATCAGAATAAAAGGAACTTTCAAATTTTGATGAAAGCGGAATCTGTACTTCTTTCCAATTTAGTCCTTTGTCAGAGGAAATAAACATAACTGCAAACTTATCATTTCCTGAAAAATTATTAGCTGTAACTGCCAGAAAGTCTTCATTAAAAGGACTGCAAATAATAATTGGCTCTGAAACACCTGTAAAATCATTTATTCTCACATTTTTTATATAACCTGACTCCTGAATATCCTTATAGGAATACGAAATTTTTTCCCCGAATTTGTCCGCATAATATATTCTTTCAGGAGAAAGCTGCAGCTCGCTTTTGTGATCATAACTATTAAGTACAATATAGACAAACACAGAAGAAAACAATAATACTGAAAGAGCAGTAGGTAATATTTTTTTAAATTTCTGAAGCAAATTTGAGGTTGTTTTTTCTTACAGCAAAATTATAAAAGATTGATAGTAAAAACAATACTTTGCTTTGGTCTTCGGATTTTATTGATCATTATAATTTAAGTTTATTCACTCTGTAAATTCAGATTATTAAGTAAATATTTTCGGACGGATTTGTGATATTAACATTAAGTCTGCTAAAGCTATTGCTGTTACGCATTCTACAACCACCGGAGCTCTTAGAGCTATGCAGACATCATGTCTTCCTTTAATTTCAAGAGGCTCTACTTTTTCTGATTTGAAATTATATGTATCCTGAGGAATACTGATACTGGAAGCGGGTTTTATTGCTACACGGAATACTATTTCATTTCCATTCGAGATTCCTCCGTTAATCCCTGCTGCATAATTGGTTTTTGTTTTTCCGGTATCATCCATAATGGCATCATTGTGTTCGCTGCCTTTCATTCCTGCCGAGGCAAATCCGCTTCCGAATTCAATACCTTTCGTCGCAGGGATGGAAAATATCATATGTGAAATTAAAGATTCAACAGAATCAAAAAATGGTTCTCCCAATCCTATCGGAATCTCAGAACAACGGCATTCAATGATCCCTCCTATAGAATCTTTTTCTTCCAAAGCTTTATCGACTGCATTTTTAATATCAGTGCTTCCGCCTGCTTCTATGAGAGAAGCTCTTACCTTAGAGGGAGATATGATTTTTTTAGCAATGACTCCGGCAGCTACAATACAAAGAGTAAGCCGACCGGAAAAATGTCCGCCTCCCCGCGGATCATTGTAACCTCCGAATTTATTATGACCTGTAAAATCTGCGTGACCGGGCCGGGGTTGGTCTTTCAGATCTGCATAATCTTCAGACTTTATGTTTGTATTTTCAAATATGACAGCGATCGGAGCTCCGGTAGTTTTACCTTTATAAACGCCGCTTACAATCCGCGGTATATCAGGTTCCGTTCTCGGTGTCGTCCCTTTTGCTCCTGCCATTCGACGCGACAGATCCTCCTTAAAATCTTCTTCGCTCAAAGTCATTCCTGCCGGGCAACCGTCTATTACGGCTCCGATCTGAATCCCGTGACTTTCACCATATATACTTACTTTGAATATTTTTCCGAAACTGTTCATTTGTTATAATTTATTTTTAATATAATTTCAATTTACCATTTCTGTAGACTTGCTGACTTTTTCGAGATCCTTGAAAAAGTCTGTATATGATTTTGCAACACAATCCGGATTCTCAATTTCAACAGGCTCTTCAGATAGTATCGCCGCAACTGCTCCTGCCATTGCTATCCTGTGATCATTATTGGAATTTATACAACCTCCGGAAAGTGTTCCGCCATGTATGTACATTGTATCTTCGCTTATCTCAATTTTAGTTCCAAGCTTTGCAAACTCTTTCTGCAGGACAGTAGCGCGATCACTTTCTTTATGTTTCAATCTCCAAACCCCCTTGATCTCTGATACTCCACTACAATTTACTGCTAATGCAACTAACGGAGGAAACAGATCAGGACTTTCTGTAGCGTCAAATTTAAAAGCATTAAGTTCATTCTTAGTTACTCTTACTTTTTCTGTATCAACAGTGACAATTGCTCCGGCATCTTCAAGTATTTTTAAGATCGCCCTGTCCGCTTGCTTTGAATCAGTACTGAGATTTTCAATTGTTACCGAACCGCCAAGCGCTCCTGCTACAAGTAAAAAAGCTGCTCCGCTCCAGTCGCCGTCGGCTGTTAACTCACGTGCAGAATATTTCTGACCTGACTTAATTGTAAAAGTCTCATAATCATTATGCAACGCTTCCACACCAAAATCCGACATGATTTGAAGAGTCATGTCAATGTATGGCTTACTTTTGAGATCACGTACCAGAATTGTTGTATCATTTAAAGCTAAAGGACTGGCTATTAGTATTCCGGTCAGTATCTGAGAACTGATAGCTCCATTAAGAATTGAAATTCCTCCTTTAAAAGGTCCGCACACCTCGATCGGCACATTCCCGTTATTTGTTTTTATAAAAATTCCCATGTCACTTAACGGTTGCTCAAGCATCCCTACAGGACGGGTTGTCAGAGAACCATTACCCGTTAAAGTAACGGGTGAATCCAGCAATGCAGCGACAGGCGTAAACATCCGGATTGCTAATCCGGATTCCCCGCAATTAAGATTTTTTGTTTTTGGATTGAGTCCGCCTTTGATATTGATTTTATCACTTTCTACTGTAACCTCAGCTCCCAGATCCCTTGCTATCTGAAGCGATGCATTACTGTCATCACACGGAGTATATCCATACAATTTTGATGTACCTTCAGCCAGTGTAGCGATTGCAATAAAACGTTGTGTCATGCTTTTCGAAGACGGAGCTTTAATTGTTCCCAGAATTTCCGAGGGATGAATTGTTTTTTTCGTCATAATGATTTTAATTCTTTTATAATTTTATCGGATATAATTTCTTTTTTTACATATTCATTACTGAAAATTATATGAGCTGTCTCCGCATACATTCCTTTTCTTTCATTAAAAAGTTCATTGAGTCTTTTTAACGGATCATCAGCCTGAAGAAATGGTCTGTCACTAATGTCTAATCTTGAATGTATTGTCTCAGGAGTCACATAAAGCCAGACGACCAATGATTTTTCCTTTAATTGTTTTCTGTTTAATTCAGATTTCACGATCCCTCCGCCGCATGAGATAACCATATGATTCTTTTCACAAAGACTTTTTGAAAGTTCTTTAGATTCCAGTTTTCTGAAATACGCTTCGCCATGCATTTTAAATATTTTAGTAATGGACATTTTTTCTGCTTGGGATACTGATTCATCAATATCTTTAATATCACATTTTAATTTTTCTGAAAGAACTTTCCCAATGCTTGTTTTCCCTGCACCTGTAAGTCCTACGAGAGAGATTTTATTCTTCCGGTCAGATAGGCACTGGTTTTTAAGACCTACTTTCATAAGTTCAATATCCGGTTTTTCATTCAGGAAAAGTTCATAAGATCTGATTGCCTGATTAAGCAGCCAGTTTTCTGCGCTGATTATTTTACACCCTTTTTCCAATGCAATTAAATTCAAATCAGAATTCTT
>JAGPCH010000454.1 GCA_018058125.1 Ignavibacteria bacterium
ACCAATTTAATCCTGCATTTGTTGTATACCATAATCTGGTGCCTGAGTAACCTGAATTGATAAAATTAACATTAAGTAAATTATTTACTACAGAAAACTGCATATATCCGGAATTACCGGGCAGCGTTATTATGTCCCAATTATCACCACCATTAGTAGTTTTTAAACATGTATCTCCCGCATAGGACCAGACAAAACCATCATCTGCATTATTCCATTGGAAACCGTTAAAACTGGTACCTAAACCAACATCAGTTGTTCTAATAACATTCCAGGTAGTACCTCCGTCTGTGGTTTTAAGTATCTTAGAAACCGTTAAGGCATAAACTATATTTGCGTTTATTGCGTGAATCTGTTTGATATCTTCAACTGCCGGGATAGGTGACTGTACTACCCATGTCTGACTGCAAACAGATGCAGTAAGCAGTAAAATTAATAGTGGTTTGATAAAATTCATGTTACTCTCCTTTATATAAATTAATTGAAATTATTTTTGCTGATAATCTTTATTTTTCAGGTATTCTGTACATAATACAGCAAGAGTTTGGTCGTAATCTGATTTTATCATTCTTTGTATTTTATCTATTAATCTGTGAGTTTCAGGTTTTAGCCTGTAGCCCTTGGAAATTTTCTTTGTTTTTTTTATTCTCATAGTAATTATTCAGAAATCAATTTCTTTTTTATTGCTTCAATTCTGCTTCTGTACCCCGGCAAACAGGCTAATCTGTTTTTTTCAAGTGCGGAGATCAGGATAGCCAGATCCTGGTTTGTTCCCACTCCGGAATTAATGAGGGTTTCCGCATTTAACAGGCTCTTGCTGAATTCATCGGTATTTCCAGGGTCGGCATCAATTATATCATACAGTTTTTTTTCGCAAGTGATAAGAATCGCCCTCCTTTGTTCAATCAGAATTTCTAAACTGTCATTTTCAGCTTTCAGCCGCTTCAGATGCGAATTGAGACTATTAGCATCTAAATACAACTGATCCCAGATCATTTGTAGAGTTTCGAAATCATCTTCCTTCAGCTTGAATTTTTCTCGGTATCCTGAACAGCAGTTTAAATATGTTGTGTCCCTTTTTCGCGGAGAGCTCTCTAAACCGAAAAAGATCAAAGAAGTATCAGACTCTTTATTGTAGACAATATCCAGGCAGCTCTTTATTTCAGCAATATCGTTGCTGGACCTGTTGATTTTGCCTGATACATCTTCAAGCAGCCTGAAATTGCTATCGGCTTTCTGTTCTTTCAAAATCAACTCACGTTTTAAATACGCAGCTTCCTGCTCGTAATCATCCAGTATCTCTAATCCTTGTTCCCAAGTCATTCCGGTACACCCGGCCAGGAGAACGATTATTAACAGTATTAAAAAAAAAGACATTTTTGCAGCTAAGTTCATTTGATTTTTGTCTTTATTGCTAACTTGTTTGTTGGTCATTATTAACTTCCTATTGTGCTTTGAATACCCGTGCAGGCTCATAGAGCTTTCCTGAATTGTTAAGGCAGCATATGAATCCTTAAAATTCTATTTCATATTATATTCTCAGCGCACTTTGTATTGCTCATTTGAATTTAAGAATTGGGTTCTTAAGATCACAAACCTGATTTCTAAAGAATTTTAACAGTTTGGTCTTGTCATCTCCCAATAAACATATATATACTCCGGCGGTCTCATTTTTATGCAGCCATAAAATACCGCAGTGTTTATATTTATTATCCAAATATCCTGTTTGCAGGTCAAATTCTGCAATAGCGGCCAGATCAGAATTAAATGGTTTTGTTATTAGATCCATATCTTCATATGTGCCATTTTTTGCAATCTTAAAAATATTTGGATTGTCATACCTCTCAGAAGAATCAATTAGAATTATATCAATTCTCATTTCGATATTATTCTCTGATGAGTAATACCTGATATCATTGTTCATTAATGTATCAGCGGCCAATAAAGCGAGCGATATTTCTGATGGTTCATTAAAGACCAGATTAGCGTTTTTAAGCAGATTTTCAAACTCATCAGGCAAGTCGCCGCTTAGAACAGCAGTATTGCCTAAAAGAAATATAATGTATAGAAGTGCACGCATTCTTATCATATTATTTTGTTTTTTAAATTTTACAATCCAAACAGATGTGTATAAGAAACCCCGATAGAAAATGCTCCCTTTTTGTCTTCTTTGAAATATTTTATCAACCTTACTCTGGGAAGGGTTAAAATTCCACCTGATTTACCGCCTGCAAAAGCTCCGCCGAGGGCAATATCAAATGATATACCATTGTTTTGAAAATCGGAATAGTAGCCCATTCCTACAGCTAAAAAAACAACTGCTGCCGATGTTTTGGAGTTGATCATTCCCATGAAAGGAATAAACTGCCTGAATCCGAGGTTGATAGCCGAATTGTTACTGTCTTTTGTGTTAAATTCAATACCTGCCAGCATAGATGAAAAATATTGAGAGGAAAATAATGATATTTCTGCTTCAGCGTTGAAATACGTTCTGCTGTTTTCCCTGATAATACCCAAATGGGGAGATACCCCTAAGAAAAGTTTACTGCTTCCGGATCTTACATGTGAATTCTTATTTAACGGCATACTGT
>JAGPCH010000455.1 GCA_018058125.1 Ignavibacteria bacterium
AACAGAAAGTAATTTTTTATTAATTATTTCAGCTTTACATCAAGATAAAAATCCTCTATTCCAAACTCTTTCTTTATCTGATCAATCATTGTTATCATTTCGCTCTCCTTCCCGTTCTCCTTTTTATTGATTTTTTTCACTGCCGTTATCATAGTGTTTCTTGCCGTATGATCTGTCGAAATGAACTCAAAGATCTTTGTGTCATATCCGGAATGTTCAAGAGTCATTGCTCTCAAACTGTCTGTAAGCGTTACAGCAAACCGCTCTTCAAGTATTCCGTCCCTGTATATTTCTTTCAATAATCCGGGAATGACAATTTTCTTTCTTAAATATTTCTGACAGCACGGTGCAAGAATTACTATTTCCGCTCCTGCTCTTAATGCGTAAATTATCGCATCATCAGTTGCTGTGTCGCAGGCGTGAAGAGCTACTGTAATGTCAGATTTTTCATCTTTAAAATTTTCTATCTCTTTTGATTCAAATCTTAAACCGCTGTAACCGCATTCATCTGCAATGCTGTTTGATAATTTCACAAGATCTTCCCGCTGCTCGACCCCGCGGATACTTACTTTTTTATTCAATTCATTAGTGAAATAATCATACAGCGCAAATGTAATATAACTTTTCCCTGAACCCATATCTGTGATCTTAAGCTCATCCTTATCTTTCAGCCCGGAAGATCTGTATAGCGAATCAACTATTTCAACAAACTTATCCACCTGTCTGAATTTATCATATCGGTCAGCTTTGACTTTCCCTTCCTTATCTGTAATACCCAACCGGTAAAAATAAGAAGCTTGCGGATCAACGAATCTTGATTTGACCCTGTTGTGTTCTGTCGGTTCGGCTGTCTTAAAAGTAGATTTCTTAGTGTGAAGTTTAGGTATTCTCTTTTTTGAATAATCCAGCGTGAAATCATTTTCCATTGTAAACAAAGTAGCGCTTAGAAAATCTTTCCCGAGCACCTCTTCAGCTAATCTTATACCGGCTTCGGTCTGAAAATTCTTTACAATGTCCTTAGTCTTATATCTGAATTTGAATGAGATCCGCTCCTCTTCCTTGACTGTAATCCTTGTAACGTAGATATTCTGAAATTCCTTATCATCACCTCTGTACTTTCCGAATGTGATCTTCACAAAAGAATTATCATCAATACTCTTTCTGAGTAATTCTATGAATCTGTCTTTTTCGATATCCATATTTGCTATTTTTAATCTCTCAGTGAATGTAAAAATTTAACTTTCTCTTTTATCATACTCTTCATTCCGTTACTTTTTATTATATCTCTTACAACTTCATTATCTGCAAACACCTGCCACTCCGTTATCAGATTATCTTTTACTTTCGCACGCCATGCAGCCGGGATTTCAAACATATCCGATTTACTTACTTCATCAGAATCAAAAGTACCTTTAGCTGTCCCGAATATCCCGACAGAATCATCTGTCATAAGAGTATTTTTTATTGTGATTTCATAATTCGGAAACCATTTGAAATATAACTTCCATGCATTCTTCATTTCTTTTTTCCCGTTTACAACAATGCCCATCGAATCAATGAATTTATGATCATCTGATAATAAATGGACTATTCCATTTATGTCATGTTCGTTAATCTTTTCAAGAAAATTTATTACAGTTGTTAGTACATCAAGCTGTTTTGTATGTTCCTCTTTTTCCTTGTTGATGGATTCAATATCCGATTCTTTTCCCAGGTAATATGAATCAAGCCTCGTTTCGGAAATTTTATTTCTTACTTTTTTAACTTTGAATGCCGATACACCCGGACGGGATGTTACAACCCGTATAGGTTCGCTTCCGATAAAATGAACAGCTGCTCCGTCTTCTACTCCATATCCCTCGCCGATCGTATCTTCAAGAATTAATCTATGAAATGCTGATTTCAATTCAGCTCTGTCATCATAATGCGGACAAAAACTTCCCTGCAATAATCCAAGACACGGAAGCCTTGTAAGTACGCCTTTTGAAGGATTGGTTATTCCGTCATTGAACCAGCAGATTGCCCCGGCGCTCATTCCGGTAAGTATTATTCCTTTTGCCCATGCCTTTCTCATTATCTTATCCACACCTGTTTCTTTCCACTTATCTATAATAAGTTTTGTATTTCCGCCTCCGACGTGTATTATGTCTTTGTCTAATATGAATTTTTCTAAATTTTTTGGAGGATCGAGAAAAGATAAATGCGAAGGTTCGCATTGCTGCTTGTTAAAGAATTCATAGAACATATCCCTGTATTCCTTTCCGTCGCTGCTTGCCGTTCCCATAAAACATATCTTCGGTTTCTTTTTCGGTACCAGCTCTAATATATATTTATCGAGCAAACCATTATGCGGTTCCATTGAAAACATTCCGCCGCCCAAAGCGACTATCTGACGAAGTGGTCTTCTTATCATTTTAATAATTTTACTATTAGGTAATGTAATATTGATTTTAACTATTAACTAAGATACAAAGGATGGTTTTGATATTCAGTGGAAAAGTTAGGGAAAGATTTAATTTATCAGACACATTAAGACTGCCCGAAAACAAAAAAATGTTTTAGTCTTCAAATCCGTTTTTAACAGC
>JAGPCH010000456.1 GCA_018058125.1 Ignavibacteria bacterium
GCATTGCTGAAAGCCTGATTAATTCCCGTAGTGATTAAACCATTAGGATTTGCCTGACCTGTAACGCCATTTAATAATCCGGTCCAGATACCTGTCTGGGTAGTATTTTTTGGATCTGCAATTCCAACCATAACTGTACCTGTAGTGTAAGTATAAGTATAACCACCACCATAATATGGATAGCCATAATAATATCCGCCACCGTACCAACCGCCACCAGTGTATACTGTATATGTGCTGGATGCTATTGCGGTGCTCACTCTGACAACTCCAACAGCCAATGAATCTCCCGGTGCTGCAGCTACCCATCCAAGTTTAGTTAAATTTGCTGTAACAGTATTAATAATTGTTGCATCATACGCAGTAGTTAATCCTGGATCACCTAACTTATTTACGGTTGGGTCTAAGATATATTTTGTAACTGTGTTGAATGGATATGTGTTGTCGTAAAGTGTTCCAACGATATTGGAATCCTCTGAATCAACCCCGTAATCGTAATAACATGATGATAATACTCCGGCGAAAGTAACAAGAATTGCTATCGCAAGAATATTCTTTTTGATTTTTTTTAACATATTTTCCCTTTCGGTTTTTGTTTTTAATTGTTGATAAATAAACTGTGCAAAAATAAATATTAATATTAAAAAATGCAGTATAAATTTAGTGTTTTTTAATGATAATATTTGGCTGTTGTTTTTTAAAATAATGTATGGCGAACTAAACAAACTCTGCAGTTTATCCTAAAGAATTTTTAATGATATTTATTTATCTCAAAAGCGCTTATGAATTTGTTTGGTTATCAAAGAGTAAGTTAACCTTGTTAAAGATTTTCTTAAGCGAATTGAAGAACAGAATTTTACTTTCATTACAAACCTATTTTAGCTAAATTATGCTCACTATTCAAATGGATTTATAAAACATTTCATAAACAATTATATAAAAGTATTGAGATTTAAAATCATATCTGCGGTAATAGCGCTATTACTAATACAAAATGTATCTTATTCTCAGATCTTCCCTAAGTTTTCAATTGCAGGCGGACCTACTATCGGTTGGTTCTGGAATAACACTGATGATCTGAATACCCAGCTTAATGCGATTGGAATTCCGTCTGTATCAAAAGATGGCTTTCTTTTATTAGGCGGCGGCGGTTTCGTTGATCTTCCACTTAAAAATGTGAGATGGCTCAGATTAGGCGGTTCCGGTGAAGGTTTTTCGACATCGACACAGATGATAACCGGTGATGTTACCAGAACAGTATATTATGATTACGGCTCCGGAGGATTCTCGGCTGAATATGTTAAAAATTTTGGTAAGACAGTAGAGCTTACGCTTGGCGCATATTTATCAACCGGACTTCTTACAATTCAGATGTATCAGAATAATTCATCTTTCGGTAACTGGAACAATATTTTCGGTCAGTACGGAGGAGACAGCACTACTCAGAATTTTTCAAATAAACTCAGTGTAAGATTCTATTCGGTAAGACCAAAAATAGGACTGGGAGTTTTCCTGACATCTTATATGTATGCAAAGCTAGATGCGGGATATCAGTTCTCTGCTCAAAACAACTGGACTGTCGATGATGATATTCCTGTAACTAATGCTCCAACAGGAATTAAAGCAGACGGTTTTGTTGTAAACTTCGGTTTAAACTTCGGATTATTTTCAAAATAAAATTTTAATGAAAAACATATTAGTGACCGGCGGCGCCGGATTTATTGGGAGTAATTTTATCAAATATCTGATAAATAACTTCAGCTACAATGTAGTGAATTTTGATAAGCTTACCTATGCAGGTAATCTTGAAAACCTTACGGATATTGAATTCAATGATAAATATAAATTTGTCAAAGGTGATATTTGTGAGAAAAGCGAAGTAGAAAAAGCTATAAAGGAAAATGAAATTGATACAATAGTTAACTTTGCTGCGGAATCTCATGTGGACAGAAGCATACTCGGAGCAAAAGAATTTATAAACACAAATGTAGGCGGGACTCTTGTGCTGCTCGAATTGTTAAAGGATCTAAAACTCGAGAAATATCTGCAGGTTTCGACAGATGAAGTTTACGGTTCTTTGCCTGAAGACAAAAAGGAAATTTTGTTTACGGAAAATACACCTATTACGACCAACAGTCCTTATTCTGCAAGCAAAGCCTCTGCTGATCTTTTGTGTAATGCATTCCTTCATACTTTTGATCTGCCGATCCTGATAACAAGATGTTCTAATAATTACGGTCCCTATCAGTTTCCGGAAAAATTAATTCCGCTGATGATAGCAAAAGCATTGGAAGGGGAACAGCTTCCTGTATATGGTGACGGGAAAAATATTCGGGACTGGCTTTATGTAGATGATCACTGCTCAGCAATATTAACTGTTCTTGAAAAAGGTAAAATCGGAGAAGTATATAATGTGGGTGGTAATAATGAGTGGTATAACATAGATATTGTAAAGCTGATCCTGAAAAGTCTCAATATCTCCGAAGAAAGTATTAAGTATGTCAAAGACAGACCCGGTCATGACAGAAGATATGCTATAGATTCTTCAAAGATAATGAATGAACTTGGCTGGAAACCTGAA
>JAGPCH010000457.1 GCA_018058125.1 Ignavibacteria bacterium
TTATCCAATAGATTGAGCCAGACCAATGGAGTTATTGCCTCCGTTGCTGCTACTATCAGTACAAATAATATAAAACCTCTCATCCATTTCTTATACTTTTTTGAATAAGAAAATAACCTCTTCAGAAAAGGCATTATCGAACCTTCCGATACAAACTGCTTATCTCTGTATTTACTCATAATAAAAAATTCTTTATATTTTTTTTTACTTTATACCTAATACTTAATACCTAATACCTAATACCTAATACCTAATACCTAATACCTAATACCTAATACCCAATACTAACTATCAACTTCCGCCCTTATCTCATCCTCTACCGACACCTGAATATCAAATATCTTCTTATAGAATCCATCGACTTTTACAAGTTCATCGTGAGTTCCTTCTTCGATTACCTTTCCTTTATCAAGAACAATTATTCTGTCACAATCCTGAATCGACGTGATCCTGTGCGCAATTACAAAAGTAGTCTTGCTTTTTATCATATCCCTGAGAGCTTTCTGAATTTCAAACTCCGTCTCAGAGTCAACTGCCGAAGTGGAGTCATCAAAGATAAAAATATCCGGATCCTTGAGAAGTGTTCTTGCTATCGTAACTCTTTGCTTCTGTCCGCCGGAGAGAGTCACTCCTTTTTCACCTACAATTGTTTCGTATGATTCCGGAAACACTTCTGTAATAATGTCATGTATTCTAGCCGTAGTTGATGCTTCTATTACTTCATCAATATGAGAATCGGGATTCGCATAAGCTATATTGTCTTTTATTGTAGTAGAAAATAAAAACGGTTTTTGTAAAACCACACCAAATCTGCTTCTGAGATATTCCTTAGAATAGCTCTTAATATTCTTACCATCGATCAGTATTTCACCGCTGTCCGCTTCGAAGAATCTCATCAGTAATGAAATGATAGTTGATTTACCTGCGCCTGTCGGACCGAGCAAAGCTATCTTTTCTCCGGCATTTATTTTAAAACTGATATCATTGAGGACTCTGTGATTTTCATTTTCATCATAATTAAATGACACATTGCGGAATTCTATATCGCCATTTAATTTTTTCGTATCTATTTCTTCTCCGGAATAATCTTCCTGCTCGATATCAAGTATAGAAAATATTCTTGTGAGCGCAATTGTTGCCATTCCCATTTCACTTACTATCTGACCGATCCTTCTCATTGGCCATGTCACAAATGATGAGTAAGCAAAGAATGCTGTGTATTCACCGACAGACAACTGATTAGTCAATGTCAGATATCCGCCGAACAATACCGAGATCGCAACCTGTGTATGTACAAGAATATCCGAAGATGGCCAGTAGATCCTGTTTAACTTTACAAGCTTCAATCCCCATTTTTTCTTCTCTTCATTCTGTTTCGTAAATTTATCTATCTCATAATTTTCTTTTGCAAAGGCTTTTACAACTCTGATTCCTGATAGATTTTCCTGAACGATTACGGAAAGTTTATCCTGCTCCAGTTCGTGCTGATTCCATATCCTCTTTTCATATTTAAAATAAACAAGTGAGCCTATCAATATTAAAGGTACAAGAATTACCGACACCAGAGCATAATTCAGATTAATGGTAGCCATCATAAAAAACGCACCCGTGAAAAGCGCAGCCAGTCTTATTACTTCCGTGATCTGCAAAGCTGCAAATTTACGTATAGTTTCGACATCACCTGTACATCTTTGTATCAATTCACCGGTTGGCGTCTTCGAATGATATGCAAGCGGCAATGCCTGTATATGTGAGAATAATCTGTCTCTGAGACTCTTTGTCGCCTTCTCTGTAGATGATGCAGTGATCGCGCTGGACGAGAACATGAACACTGCTCTGATTAGTGAGATCACTAGGAATATCAATCCGAGAGAAATTAAAATGCTTTCTAAATTTTCTATCTTAAGTTCGGGTAATAGTCCGTAAAAGAATTTTGTGATGCTGTCTTCGGGTATGAACTTTATCTTACCATCACTTTGAAAATATACTATTACTTTATCAACAGCTATCTGCAGTACTTTTGGCTCCAGCATTCTTACAAAGGTCGCAATAATAAGAAGTATTGAAGAAAAGATATAAAAGACCTTCCATTTGCTGAGTATCTGAAATATTTTTTTAAGGTAATCCATTATTTTTAAGATCTTATAAAATTATTGTATCGGGGCAAAAAAAAACCGCGAATATTTTTAAATATCCGCGGTTAATAAACTCTTTTTTAAGAGGTAGATTTAATCTCCATACCTCCGGTCATTCCACGGATTCTTTTTAATTTCCACATCTGAATATGCGGGCATAAAACAAGCGATATTTGTTTTCGTTGATTTGTTAATCATATTACTATTTATTAAAATATCACCTTTCTGAATTGATTTTTGAAATCCGTGAATTTGAACTTTACAAAATTACGAATGATAATCTTTAATTGCAAGTTTTGTGTGAAATTAATTTTTCTGCGGGAGAGATAGATTCGGATCCTGTTTATAGAATTCATTGAAGTTTGGCATTCTAAAAAAATTTGTTGGAAAACTTTTGGAACATCAACAACGGCTCTAATTTCATTTATATTGATAACTTCAGGTT
>JAGPCH010000458.1 GCA_018058125.1 Ignavibacteria bacterium
CAGATGATCTGATCAATCTGCATAAAGAGATAACCAAAGAGATCAGGAAATTAAATTAACAATTTTACCGGAATGCTTAATTTACTTATTCCTTAATTGTTATTTCTTATTTCTTATTTCTTATTTCTATATAAAAAACTAAATGCAAAGAACAACAAGCCCGTAACCAGACAACCTTCCGAAAACACATCACCATTTTCTGTATAAAATGTTTTTTCTTTTATAAGCCCGACCTCATGAATGATATTAGCTTTTTCATTGATCTCCGTTTCAAGATAGTAATTACCCTGCGGATCTATAAAATCTGAGATCCCCGTATTGGCGCACCGCGCTATCCATCTTCTGTTTTCAATTGCTCTGAAGACCGCAAATCTGTTATGCTGGTAAGTTCCGAAAAATTTTCCCCACCATCCGTCATTTGTAATGATCACCGAAAACTCTGCGCCTTTATTCACAAATCCGGCAAAGAATTCCGGATAGACTGACTCATAGCAGACAGCCGTATTGAATTTCACTTCACCCGGCAAAGTAAATATATTTGTGTCCTGCCCTATCTGCCAGCTGCTGAGACCGACGCCCCAGCTTATAATGCTTTTAGTAAAAGAAAGAATTTCCTGATACGGCATTCTCTCGCTTCCGATCACAAGTTTGATCTTCTGATGTTTTTGAAAATCATCAGGATCTTTTTCCGGTTCAAATAAAACTGCTGAATTATATGTGTCATATTTCAAACCCGAACTTTTCATGATCTTTGCATCTCCCGGAGCGGTATTCTGATCTTTGTAATAGACAAGATCCGGAGTACCAATAAGCAAGGGAGTTTCAATACTGTCACAGACATTTAAAAGCATTTCAAGTCTTTCTTCGAAAATTCTTTCTCGAAAATAATATGGAAGAGCAGTTTCAGGAAGGATGATCAATCCGACATCAGGATGATCTGTTTTTATGGTATTGATCTGATCTATGTAACCGGATATGAACTCCTGTCTTTTCCCTGCCCACTTCTCCCAGGGATTAATATTCGGCTGTACTATGCCTACTTTCAATTTACCTGTTTCAGGATAATTTTTTGTATTCAATGAATTAAAAATATCCGGGAAGAAAAATATAATTATAACTGCAACTCCTAGTGAAACATTTTTTTTGTTAATCCTATTCATCGGGCTTTTAAGATTCTTAAACAGAATGAACAAAAGAACACTTATTAAGCATATCCAGAATGTAACTCCGAATACACCTGTATATTCTGCATATTGAATTTTGGATAGATTCAGACTTTGGGAATTGCCTGCAAAGAGCCAGGGGAAATTTATTTGTCCGTAAGTCTGAAGATATTCAAAACCCGTCCATATGAAAGGGAAAGCTGCAAGAGAAAGGATTTCTTTTCCGGAATTTTTTAAATTTTTATTTAACAGATAAATCAATAACGACGGCAAAACAAAAAACAAAGGGTAGACTAATACGACAAAGACTCCACCCGCAATCAGAAATTTATCAGCATTCTCTCTCATTCCGCTCAGACCTATCCATGACACGCCGATGAGAGAAGCAACAAAGAACACCATGTAACTCCTTAACAAAACCTGTTTAATACTCCTGCTATCTAAAATGATGTCAATTAGAAGAATGAATGAAAAAAATATCAGATAGTAAAGATCAACCGGAGGAAATGAAACGCTGTAGAATATTCCTGCAGTTAGGATCGGAAGAATAAATTTCTTATTTATATTTTTAAACACTTATGTTTTATGTTAAGATCTTAAATCTCTTATTGAAAATTTTCCAAAGATAGATTATGATCATTCCGAATAAAATTCCGAACATTGCTCCGGCTGCAATATCAAATGGATAATGAACGCCGCACATAACCCTGGATAATGCAATAATAAAAGCTCCCGTAAAAAGAAAAGTTTTCATCCTTGGATAGAAACAGGAGAATAAAGTAGCTGCTGCAAAATTATTGACAGCATGATTGGATGGAAAGGAATATGAGCCCGAACAGTTAATAAGCAGATGAACATTCTCCAAAGCATTGCATGGTCTGATCCTCTGAAAATATTGTTTGAATATATTTTCAGAAGTTTGATCTGCCAAGAGTATAAGCATAAGAATTAAGACTGCTGAGACCCGCCCTCTTTTTCCTCCCTTAAATACAAGATATAGCCATATAAGCCCGTAAAAAATAAACCAGTGATTTCGTTCGGTGATGAACGGCATGAATTTATCCGTAAATGGATTTGAAAGAGTGCCGTTTATGAAATGGAAGAGATCTGCATCTATGGATTGGAGTATTTCCAAATTATAAATTGATTTTCAAATTAAAACACTTTGCATGGTTCATTACTTCATAATAAAATTAACAGGTCTTTATTTGTAGATCAGTACAGTCGAGTATGCCGCACAGCCTTCTTTCCTTCCGACAAAACCAATACCTTCTGATGTAGTTGCTTTGATAGAAATATTTTCAGTCTCTATAATTTCTGAAATATTTTTTTTCATAAGGTCAGTGTGTTTATAAATTTTCGGCTCTTCAAGAATGATTACAGAATCAGTATTACCAACCTTCCATCCCTCTTTCT
>JAGPCH010000459.1 GCA_018058125.1 Ignavibacteria bacterium
GTCTTAAACTCCACTGACGGCGGTTTAAAATGGAGTAAAATTATTTTAAACACCACAGGTAATTTGTTTTGCATAAAATTTTCCGGAAGTACAGGGTTTATTTCAGGCGATACCGGGGTTGTTTTTAAAACAACAAATTCTGGGGCAAACTGGGAAAGAAAAACCACTAATGTTACAAGAACCCTGACAAGTATTGCCATTCAAAATTCATTGGTAATTTCAGCCGGTTTAAACGGAACTGTTATCAGATCGACTGATTCAGGTGAAACTTTTCAGACCATAAATCCAAGTAATACAAATTATTTTTTTGATATAATGTTCAGAGATTCTGGCACGGCGTTCATATCAGGAGCTTACGGAACTATTCTGAGATCGACCAATTCCGGTATTAGCTGGAATCCCATGTCAACATCTACAAACCGGTGGTTTTATTCTATCGCATTCGGTGATCAGAATACCGGATTTGCAACAAGTGATTACGGAAATATTTCCAAGACCACTAACGGCGGTCTGACATGGATTGCATACGCGACTTCTACTTCTGAATTTCAATATTCCATTCAGGCATTTAATGTAAATAATGTTACAAGTTTTGGTAATAAAGGCACTATCATAAAATCTTTTGACTCAGGAATAAACTGGGCTGATTATTCATATGGTTTCAGGAATACTTTGTTCTCTGTTGATTTTATGAATGAAAATACCGGAATGAGCTGCGGAGCTCAGGGGACAGTCTCGAGAACAACAAATTCCGGACTTACCTGGCAGAGAACACAAGCCGGAGATGTTAATGCATATTTAAATCAGATCAGGATTACAGGAGTTAACTCCGCTTATTGTGTAGGTGAAGACGGTGTGATCTTAAAGACAGTTAATGGCGGGGATAACTGGCTTACACTTAACTCCAATGTCACTTACGGACTTTATTCTCTTTATTTTTTCAATGAAAATTCCGGATGGATCTGCGGAGATTCAGGAAAGTTATTAAAAACAACTGATGGCGGAATTAGTTTTTCCGGTGAAATCTCCGGCAGCGAAAAGTATATAAGTGATATTGACTTCATCAATGATCTGACCGGTTGGTATTCTTCAGGGGAAAAGAAAATATTCAAGACTACAAACGGAGGCGGAGAATGGTTTGTACCTCATCAGGAAACTTTCAGCGCAGGTGTCGGAGCAGTTCAGTTTGTTAATTCTGATATTGGCTTGGCTTTTACTTATGATAACAAAATACTTAATTCATCCGACGGAGGTACGACATGGAATGAGACTCAAATGGCTCAGGGAAATTATCTGAATAATATTTTTGCATCCGACGAAATGAATTTCTGGGCTGTCGGAGATTTCGGATTTATCAACAGATCTACAAACGGCGGTCAGAGCTGGAATATTGATTACAATAACAATTTTGACAGCCGTAACTTTGGCATTCATTTTATAAATAACAACACAGGATGGATTGCAGGAAGTAACGGTCTGATTGCTAAATATTTCAATCCCCAAAGTAATATTTCAGTATCAGCAAACGCTGGATTACCGGAAGATTTCACACTTGGTCAGAATTATCCCAATCCATTCAATCCGGCTACAAGTATAGATTTTGGGATTACTTACTGGGGATTCATTACATTGAAAATTTTTGATGTTCTTGGAAATGAAGTAGCTGTTTTAATGAATGAAAATAAGACTGCAGGAAATTACAGAGTAAATTTTGACGGAAGTAATTTATCAAGCGGGGTATATTTTTATACACTTTCTGTAAATGGCAATACAGCGGATACAAAGAGAATGGTTCTTCTTAAATAAATGATCACAATAGGCAGATACTAAACAAACAATATTATTAAAAAAACGGGAGATCAAAAATTGACCTCCCGCTTTGTTTATATAAAAAACTGAATTATATATTAATATCTGTAACCGATTCCTAAAGTTAAACCGTATTCATTAACTGTCCAGTTAAAAGCATTTTTATCATGGTTTACACCTACATATTTAAATCCTAAAGTTAACGGAACCTCAGGAGCAAGCATATAACCGGCACCTGCATTAAGCTGCCATGTCATTTGTGAATTTACACCGAAACCACCGATGTCACCTTTTGTCCATGCAACCCATTTACCTTTTGAATCCAGAACATATTCCGCATTTACACCAATGACAGGATCAAGAAAAGAATTGTTATATTCATTCATTCTTTGAGTTCCGTTGGAATCAATGATTGTTGAAGCATTATTGAAAGCAAATAAACGTCCTCCGCCATAGATATCAACCATAGTTTTCTTACTTGATGAAGGGAAAAGATAAGAAAGGAACAGATCATAAAGTGTTTGTTTTACTGTCCAGTTAGCTGACAATACATGAGGAGTATTAGCAGGAACCTCTGTACCAAAACCTTTTAAATTAATGTAACTGATGTCATAAACGAAAGAAACTCTTTCATATTTGAATTTATCTGCAACTGCAGCAGCCATTTTCAGATATTTAACAGCGTCTGAAAAACTTTTGTTGAATCCGTATTTATTTCCTAGAGAATCATATCCAACAGTTCCGCCTACTGCAGAAAAC
>JAGPCH010000460.1 GCA_018058125.1 Ignavibacteria bacterium
TAATAATGATATTTGCACTACTTACAACAGAACTCGTTTCTTCATCAATAACAATTCCTTCTAAAGATCCCTGAGCGATGATCTTCCCCGGATAATACAGAAAAATAAAAAGCAGGGATATAAAACCTATACCCCTGCATGATAAAAAAGAAATATTATATATAAAGAAAAAATTCATCAAGATCAATAAACCTTATAAGTAGTATCTGCCCATGATAGCATATCAATTCCTTCTGCAGCTTCATTATTTGCTCCAATAGTTGCTTTTAAAGGAGGATTAAGAAAACATGTTATACCGGCCGGATATATTGTTCTTAATGTATCACATCCGTAAACAGACATTACAGGACTTTGTCCTCCTGTAGCTTTTCTGAAACCAACTGAAACCACATAATCACCCGCTGGAAGATCTTTTAACTGATAATTATAACTTGTGTTTAATACATTATTTGTCCTTACAATGTTTATCGTATCATAAGATGTTGGACCGCCCATTGGAGGCCATCCAGTAGATGGATATGCTGAAATCAGATATGTTCCACCTGATAAGATAAAGTTTGTATCTACAAAGCTTACAACTCCATTTACAGTATTTGCAACCGGACCACTTATAATGATCGGATTATCATCATCACTGCAACTATATACAGTTACAACCAATAATGCAATTGCTAAAACTTCAGATAGCTTAAATTTAAATTTACTTTTCAATTTTTCTCCTGTTTTTTAATTTTTTATTTTTTTTAATTTTCTGTTACTTGAGTTCAATTTAACAAATTCAAATAATAAAATTGTATGACAATAATTATGTTTTTTAAAAAAGTTTAATATTATTCCTTTAATGTAAAGTTATAAATAAAATTCTTATACTTAAGTTGCTATTATTTCATAAGTTTTAAAATCTGATGTCATCGGCATTTCCTCTCCTTTTTCTTTTGCAATCCTGAGATCTTCAAATCCCCGCTTATGCCCTTCTATAAATGCTGGTGATTTTGTCCAGTCTTTAAATGCATCTTCTGAATCCCAATGGCTGACAATAAGATAATCACCTTCGCCATTTACCGGCTTCAATACTTCCATATCAAGAAATCCCGGCATTGTATCAATAGCTTTTGCTCTTGTTCCAAAAAGCTCTTCAAATCTTGGTTTGTAATGTTCTTTGCAATTAATGTAATTTATAGCTACAAATCGTTTAGTTTCTTTTTCCAATTTTTAGTTTGTTATGTGATTAATAATTATCTTGTAATATAATGCTTATTAAGACTAAGTTCAATTAAGAAATCAAATCACTCTCAAAAAATATCCTTTCAGATATTTTGTTTCCGCCATTTGAGGAAGTACAGAATGATCATAAGAGCAGTTCCGGAATTCAATTATCTGAATTCTTCTCTTTGCTTCAGCAGAACTTTTTATCAGCATTTCTTCAAAGTGTTTTTCACTGACATGATGCGAACATGAAAATGTACACAAGATCGAATTCGGTTTTAGCAATCTCATTGCTTTGTAATTTAATTCCTGATACCCTTTTAAAGCGGGAAATAAATTCTTACGTGATTTGGCAAATGAAGGCGGATCCAAAATTATTATGTCATATCTATCTTTACTCTGAAACAGTTCATTCATATGTTCAAACACATCTTTGACTATAAAATTTATATTGTTAAAATTGTTTGCTTCAGCATTCTTCTTAGCAGCTATTATTGAATGTTCGGAAGAATCCACTCCTGTTATATCTTCAGCTCCTGCAAATGCAGCATTAAGAGCAAACCCTCCTTCATTACAGAATAGATCAAGAATTTTATATTCCGGCTTTATATATTTTCTGAGAAGAACTCTGCTTTCACATTGATCAAGATAATAGCCCGTCTTCTGACCTTTTAAAAGATCTATGTTATAATTTATTTCATCAATACAGCAATTAAAAACTTCTTCAGCTAATTCTTTATTACAATATATGATCTCCTCAGTCTTTTCCAAACCTTCCAGTATTCTCAGTTCATTGTTATTCTTTTCCACGATCAGCTCTGCTCTGAAATTTTCTTTAAGCAATTCTATTATTATATCTTTAAATTCATTCATCCCGAATGAAAATATCTGAAACGAATATTTATTATCAAACTTGTCAATGATCAGTCCCGGAAGAAAATCACTTTCACTGTTGATCAGCCGGTAAGTCTCTCTACCCGGATTGATCTTTCGCCTTAGTGAATTAGCCATGCTCATTCTTTTGAATATGAATGCTTTATCAATCTCTTCATCCTTATTTGTAAGATGCCTGTATGCTATTAGCGAATTTTTATTATAAAATCCTTTGCCAAGAAAGTTATTATTAAATGAAAATAATTCAACTATCTCTCCGTTTTCCGGATCGCCTTCCATGAACTCTATTTCATTGCTGAATATCCACTGATGTCCGGATAAGAGTCTTCTTTCTTCGTTCTTTTTTAGTTTTATCTGAGGCATGTTTTTTATTTAAGTATTAAGTATTAAGTATTAAGTATTAAGTATTAAGTATTAAGTATTAAGTATTAAGTATTAAGTATTAAGTATTAAGTATTAAGT
>JAGPCH010000461.1 GCA_018058125.1 Ignavibacteria bacterium
TTTGTTTACTATATCCGACAATCGGATTCTCATCTAAAAACCATACAGGGTGTGCGTGCCAGATTTTACTTTCTGCTTTACTCAACTCTTTATCGATCGTTTGAGAGAGTAAATTACAAATTGCTTTGTCCTTTAAGGATTGTTTATCGTTGTGCGATTTTATTTCTTTATTCATAATTCAGAAATGAACTTTACTTGATTCAATAATATAGTCCGCTGAAAGGTCTTAAAAAAATATTAAAAATACCAGATATTTGAATTTGTAATTTAAAATGAAAATATCTGAATAAATCATAAATGAGATCCTAATTGAGAGCACCCTGCAATAAACTCAATAATTTTTGTGAATGAGATTATTGAGGATGATGAACAACTCTTTGTGGAAACGGAATCTCTATTCCTTCTTTATCGAATGCAACTTTAATTCTTTTACGAAGTTCTCCCGTTACATCCCATTGTTTGAGAGCTTGTGTTTCTCCCAGAATTTTTATAATAATTGAAGAATCCGCAAATTCATCTACTCTTAAAAACTGAGGTGCTTTAATGATAAATTCTTTCCAGTTGCTATCTTGAGACAACTCCAAACCCGCTCTATTTACAATTTGGATTACATGGTCCAGTTTTGAATTATATGAAACTCCGATATTCAAATTGACACGTGCAAAATCTTTCGAAAGGTTGGCTACTTTTTTGATCTCTCCATGAGGGACATGATGCACTGTTCCGTCAAGATCTCTTAATGTTGTCAGACGTAAACTAATGTCTTCTACCAACCCTCCTGTACCATCAAAATTCACCACATCACCAATTCGATATTGGTTTTCGAGTATGATAAAGAATCCGGAAATTATATCACGGATCAGATATTGTCCTCCAAAACCCACAGCAAGGCCTATAATACCTAGTCCTGCTAAAATAGGGCCTACTGAAATACCTAATTCCTGAAGAATCATCAGGATTGCAATCATCATAATAATTATCCTTGATGTCCAGGAAAAAATTCTGATAAGTGTATCTTCTCGTTTCTCTTCAGCTTGCTTTGATAAATATCTGTCGGATACAACAGCAACTCTGACAACCTTTTCAATTGATTTATTAGCCAGTTTACTCAAAATATATGCTCCAAGTGCAATTAATATGATTTTAACTCCATGTGTTAACAACCATGGAATTGCCATTTTCGTCCATTTTAAAAATATTTCTTCCATTTTTATTACTCTTTTGTGTTGAATTAATTCCTTACAATACAAAATTTGTTCCTGTATTTGAAAAATTTCAATTTATAAAGGAGAATGATGTCCGGTAAATTCGAAAAGTTAGTTAATACAAAATAACTAATTGCGGCAAGTTAAGTCCAGCCGGTAATTTCAAATAATTTGTCTGTCAACTTATCTCCTTATTGTTATAAATAGATAATCTCCAGATTCGCTTTTATACCGATTCTTTATTTCATCAAACAAATTGTTGTCAATGTCATTTCTTAATTTTTTGAGGCCGCATTCTACTTCTTCAGAATTCGCCAGTGAAGTGAATGATGAAATTCCGTTGCGGAATGTTTCTTCAAAATAGATATCAGGATTATTTTTTCCGGAATACAGAAAGTGATCTTTAAGTTTATCCTCAACAAAGTAGATTTCAGTATTGGTAATTTTAAGATCCGTTGTTTTAATTGCTTCTTCTATACTGTGTAATGAAGGCATCTGTAAAATAGAAGACTTAAGCATTTTCGGGAAGTAATGATTTAACCAATAACCCTCCATTTGTTCGGACGTTGATGTAAACAAAACAATTCTGCCGTTTTCTGAAAGTGTTCTGGCGATTTCTGAAAATGCTTTTTTAAGATCTTTCCAGTGATGTATAGTCAAGGTCCCGATTATTCCATCAAAAAAATTATCTTCTGCAGGGAGTTGTTCAGCAAAACCGTTCAGCCATTTAATTTTTTTATTTCTGGATCTGGCTATATCAAGCATTTGTTCGGAAGGATCAATACCCCAGAAACTAAAGCCATTTTGGGCTATGGCGATTGTATAATTTCCCGTACCGCAACCAATATCAAGATAGACCTGATTCAATTCAGGTTTCAAATGATGAATAAGTCTTTCTGTTAAAAATGGATCAGCTTGTCGTGTTAAATTGTATCCGGATCCGATATTGTCGTATAAAGTATCCATTTTTTTTAATGAGTTATTTTATGATATCAGACTTGTAAATCTTGATGTATGCATCCTGAAACCAAGGTAGTGTTTTATTTAAATGACGACAAAACATCTTGATTTGAAGCCGGGCGATCAACCATTAGAAATAAATCCGGGATAGAGTAACATTCCGCCGTCAATGAAGAGAGTAGTGCCGTTTATATAATCGCTTTCATCTGAGGCAAGCCACACCGCAGCTTTACCGACATCTTCGGTTTCGCCGATACGTCCATAAGGTATTAATGTAAGCAGTTCCTTTTCTGCAGCCGGAGTATTCCATGCTTTAATATTAATATGAGTCCGTATGGCGCCGGGAGCAATACTATTGATGCGGATCTTATGCTGTGCATATTCCTGTGC
>JAGPCH010000462.1 GCA_018058125.1 Ignavibacteria bacterium
GGATCTTGCTTTTTGAAACACCAAGCTTATCAGAGATAGATTCTATCAATCCGGAATTATCTTTGTATTCTCCTTTATTCATTAATTTGATAATGTCTTCGGTCAGATTTACATTAGCATTCTTTCTTCTTCTGAACATCTTTATCACTATTCCCTCTTTAGGTGAAAATAAAAATGCAATTGCGAAAAAGAAAACCGATACTAAAACTATTGAAGCACCCGAGGCGAAATTCAAATGATAAGATAGATATAAGCCTATGACTGCTGACATTACTCCAAAGAGACATGACAGCAAAAGTAACTTTTTTAATTTATCTGTAATAAGAAATGCCGTTGCAGGAGGAGTAATAAGCATAGCAATAATAAGGATCACACCAACAGATTGCAGCCCGGCAACTATAGACATTGAAAGCAAAGTCATCAGAAAGTAATGTACAACCGAAGTTGAGATTCCGATTATGTGAGCCATTGTCGGATCAAATGATGTAACTAATAACTGTCTGTAAAATAGTATAACTGAAATTATTATTACAACTGTGATAATTGACGATAGGATCAGATCAGAATCTGATACACCCAATACATCTCCGAATAAATATGATGACAGATCAATGTGTACCTGTTTAAGTTGAGAAACTAATAAAATTCCCAAAGCAAAAGCTCCGGTAAATATAATACCTATGGATGTATCTTCTTTAATCTTAGAATTCCGTTCTACAAAACTAATCAATACCGAAGTAAGTATTCCCGCTGTCAATGCTCCAATGAACAGACTCAAAGCTCCTTTTCCGGCAATCATGAATCCGATCACAACTCCCGGCAACACAGCATGCGCAAGAGCATCTCCGATCAGAGACAGTCTTCTCAGCATTATGTAAGTTCCGATTAATCCGCAACTCACACCTACCATTATAGATGCAATTAATGCGCGCTGTATGAATTCATACTGAAATGGCTCGGTAATATATTTTGTCAGGATATCCATTAGTTTATTATAAGCTGTTCTGCTTTCTGAAGTATGGTAAGCTGTCCGCCATATGTTTTCTGTAGAAGTTCGGGAGTGAATACTTTTTCTGTTTCACCGAAAGCTATAAGTATCTGATTGATCAGAATCAGTTTATCAAAATAATCTTCAACTTTGCTCAGGTCATGATGCACAATCATAATCGTCTTACCTTCAGACTTTAACTCTTTGATGAGATTGAATATTGCAACTTCCGTTTTTGCATCGACTCCGACAAAAGGTTCATCTAGAAAATATATGTCACTTTCCTGAGCCAGCGCTCTTGCCAGAAAGATCCTTTGCTGCTGACCGCCGGACAGATTTCTGATCTGTGTCTGTGAATAATTATCCATCTCTACTTTTTTCAAAACCTTGCTTACAATCTCTTTATCATTTACATCCGGTCTTCCGAAAAATTTTATGTAAGGATATCTACCCATCATCACAACTTCGGAAACATTTATTGGAAAGTCCCAGTCGAACTGTTCTTTCTGCGGAATATAAGCGACTCTTTTCAGTGAATCTTTTATTTCTTTACCGAAAATTTTAATTTCTCCTGTATCAGCAGGGAGAAGACCGAGAATTGCTTTTAATAATGTTGATTTACCCGCGCCGTTTGGTCCAACTATGCCGATAATACTGCCTTCACTTATATCAAGATTAATTCCCTTGATGGCTGGTTTCTTATTATAAGTTACCGTTAAGTTTTTTACGTTTATTACATTCATGATTTATTTTAAAGCATTCACAACAGTATTAACATTATGTTTAACCGCTCCTATGTAAGTACCTTCAGGAGTCCCTTCATTTCCAATAGAATCCGAATACAATGTACCGCCAATTTTTGCATTTGTCTCTGATGATATCTGTTCAAGCAGTTTTGGATTTACGCTTGTTTCAATAAATACAGATTTAAGATCTTTTAATTTCACATAATCAATAAGATCCTTCAGATCTTCAGTTCTGATTTTTGCTTCAGTCGAAATTCCCTGAAGTCCTTTCACTTCCATTCCGTACGCTCTGCCGAAATATCTGAACGCATCATGTGATGTGATCAGAATCCTTTGTGATTCGGGAATCGTGCTGATCTGCTCTTTGATCCAGATGTCAAGCGAATCAAGCTGAAGCTGATACTCTTTCAAATTGGTTTCATAAAATTCTTTATTCTTCGGGTCAGCTTCAATTAGTCCTTTTGCAATATTATCAGAATAAGTCTTAACATTTTTTACATCAAACCATGCATGAGGGTCAGGATCACCAAAACCTTTTTCGTCTGTCATTGGAGTAAGTCCTTCAGTTACGACAATTTCGGTCTTATTCCCTCCGGCTCCTTTTATCATTTCTTCGATCCAGTGCTCAAGAGCAAAACCATTTATAAAAACAATATCACTTGTTGCCACAAGTCTTGGATCAGATGGTTTGGGATGATAAGTATGCGGATCAATACCGACTCCGCATATACTGTAAGCATTCACCTTTTCTTTACCGATACTCTTAACTATATCATTAATAATAGTGATAGTAGAAACAGCTGTGATC
>JAGPCH010000463.1 GCA_018058125.1 Ignavibacteria bacterium
GCTCTACTCTGTAACCTCTGATCTTTATCTGATCATCTCCTCTACCGAGATATTCAATGTTACCGTCAGGCATCCATCTGGCAAGATCGCCTGTTCTGTACATCTTTGCATTTTCATCTTTACTGAATATATCTCTGACAAATTTTTCTTCAGTCAATTCAGGAAGATTCAAATATCCCCTTGCTACCTGCGCGCCGGTAATATACAATTCTCCTGCTACTCCTGCGGGAACAGGTTTGCCTTTGCCATCAAGAATATACAATTGTGTATTATCAACTGGTTTACCGATAGGCGGCAGATCTGAAATATTATTTTTCGCAGGTACATTATAACTGCTTACAACGTGAGCTTCAGTTGGTCCGTATTGGTTAACAATAGAGATTCCTTTTTCGAGTAATGACTCTATTTCTTTTGTTAATTTTAACTGTTCGCCTGCAGTGATTATTTCTTGAAGGGAATATGTTTCACCCGAACCGGTTACAATATATTCTGCAAGATTTTTTAAAACTATAAACGGAACAAATAAATGTGTAATGCCAAACTTTTCAATATCTTTCATCACTTCAGCCATATCGATCCGGCGCTCGCCCGATATCAGATAAAGCGTACTTCCGAAACAAATCGTAGAAAATATTTCCTGAAAACTCACATCAAAATTCAGAGCAGTAAATTGTAATACTTTCCGCTGCCTGTTCTTAAACTGTTTATCCTGCCAGAGAAGTAAATTCACTAAATTACTTCCCGGCATTCTTACGCCTTTAGGATTTCCGGTCGAACCGGAAGTGTAAAGCATGTATGCTAAACTTTCGGGATCTCTCTTATCAGTTAAATTTTCCTGAGATTGTCCGCTGATAAGTTCAGCATCTGAATCTGTGTATATTACTTCGACATCTTTTGATATTTCAAAATCAAAATTATCAACCAAATCTTTACTGCTGATAAATACCGCAGCACTTGAATCTTTCAGCATGAATTCTTTTCTATCGGATGGATATTCAGGATCGATCGGCACGTATGCTCCTCCGGCTTTAAGAATTGCAATCACCGAAGTGATCATTTCAAAACCTCTGTTCAAACAAACAGGTACAAGTGAATCCGCTTTTACTCCTTTAGCTTTAAGTAAATGCGCAAGTTGATTGGATCGTTTATTTAAATCCGAATACGTAAGCTCAGCTCCATTAAAAATAAGAACTGTCTTATCAGGAGACTTTGCCGCCTGCTCTTCAAAAAGATCTGCAATGCTTTTACTTAAATCATTTACCGCAGAAGTATTATTATATTCATTTAAGAGTTTTTCTTTTTCAGCGTTTGTTAAAAGTTCGATATCGGAAACTTCTTTTTCGTTTTCGTCAATTACATGAAGTAATACATTCCTGAAGTGATCTTTTATTTGTTTAACATAATCATGTTTGAGTAAAGCTGAATTGTAAACAAAATTGATTGTAGTCTCTTTCGAACTGCCGATCATCAAAGTCATTGGATAATTAGTCCGCTCGTTAATTTCAACATTCTCAATAGTAAGACTCCACTTTTTCGCTTTTACTAATTCGCTGACAGGAAAATTTTCAAAGACCAGTAAGCTGTCAAAGAGATCTCCGCTGACTCCCGACCATTTCTGAATATCCTGTAATGGTGTGTGCTGATAAAGTCTGGAAGACAGTTGCTCCTTCTGCATATCCTGAAGCCATTTTATAATATTCTTTCCGTCTTTTAAAATCGAATGTAAAGGAAGTGTGTTTATGTAAAGTCCAACTCGCTGCTCGACTCCCGGAAGGTCATCCGGTCGACCTGAGACAATTACACCGTAAGCTATATTTTCATTGCCGGTATAATGATGAAGAAGTAAAGACCATACTCCCTGCATGACTGTATTTATGGTAAGTCTATTCTTTTGCGCAAACTCTTCTATTTGCGAAGTTGTCTTTTCATCTAATTGTAATGTTTCCGTTTCATAATCACCTTTGCCTTTTGTTCTGTCAGCAGTAGCGCCAATAAAAGGAAGAAGCGTACTCTGCTCAATTCCCTTCATGTAATTGCGCCAGTACTTTTCCTGACGCTCTTTGCTTCCGCGCTCTATGTATCTGATGTAATCTTCAAACTTATCATCTTCTTTTTTGACGGGCTCTTTTCCCGAAAGATATGTTTCGTAAGTGTTTAAGAATTCTTCCATTAAAACAGGCAGCGACCATCCGTCAAATAAAATATGATGCCAGGTCCAGAGCATTCTGTATCTGTCATCACTTAATTTTATAAGGGCAATTCGCATCAGAGGCGCTGTATTAAAATCAAATCCTTTATTGCGGTCTGCCTCTTCATGATTTTTCAACGCAGCTTCCTGCTCACCTTTTGACAGATCACTGAGATCTAAGATCTCAAGCGGTAATTTTACTTCCTTGTTCACACTCTGTACAGGTATGCTGATCTCACTGTAAATAAAAGATGTTCTTAAGATCGTATGTCTCTTTATAATATAATCCCAGGTCTTTTTTAAAATATCAATATCGAGATTTAAAAAATCG
>JAGPCH010000464.1 GCA_018058125.1 Ignavibacteria bacterium
TCTATTATTCCAAGATAAGGAGTTGATGATCCTGAAATTCCGATAAACAGGGAATCTGAGTTGGAAGTTGGCATTGCTCCTGCTATGATACTGAAAGTATCCAGAGATCCGTTTATATAAAGGTTAAATTGATTTAAAGCTGTACTGTAAGAAGCAGCAATATGCGTCCACTCATTAGCTTTTATAAGTGTTGAGGTTTTTGTAATCAGTCTTTGACCGCCGTTTGTCATGAGCATTATCCTTCCGTTGAATAATCTCAAAGCGTATTTAAGTGAAGTTCCTAATGTACCGCCTTTGGAGATTATTCCTTTTGAAACTCCTAATACGCTCGTCGGATTGATCCAGGCTTCAATTGTAAAACTTCCTGTAATATCCAGCGAAGCGGAATTTGGAACTGAAACATAACTGGTACTATTTCCGGCAAAAGAAGCTGCCTGATTCCAGTGCATCTGAGCCTGGCATGTCTGTGAATAGATTGATAGAGCAAAAATAAGTGAAGATAAGAAAAGACATAGATTTTTTTTCATTACTACTCCTTGGATTTAGATTTTTGATTAATTGCTTTTTAAATGAGGGTTTTGCTCAGCTCCTTAAAATCTATAGTTAAGGAGCTTTGCATAAACCCGCCATCATCCCTGACAGCTGTTATTGGAGTTGTAATAAAAAGAACAGTTGGAAAAATCTATGCTCAGGGATGATGTTTTAATTTTCTATACAAAATTATTATAAAAGGGATGGAATTAAAAATCGATATTTTTCCATTCTTAGTTTAAAATCCGGGTGGTAATCAAAAAAATGTTTAAATGTAAAAGAAAATCGTTATTTTTACAAAAATTTGATTAATTAACATTAGGCATAATGAAGTCATCAGACGAGATCTTTCAGCTGATAAATTCCATGTCAGATAAAGAAAAGCGGTTCTTCAGAAAGAAATATACATTGTTTGTCGCTGATGATGACGGAAATTACATAAAATTATTTGAAGAGATCTCAAAGCAGATAGACGGAGGGGGGGATTATAATGAGAAAAAGATCAAGGAAGGTGATTATACAGGAAAGTTTCTGAAGAATCTTCCCTTTCATAAAAATTATTTATACAATACCATCCTTAATTCACTCTCTATTTTTCATAAGGATTCGAAAGATGCTTTCGCTGTCAGAAATCTTATAACACAGGCTGAGATACTTTCGGATAAAATGCTTCACGAACAGAGCTTAAAGCTTCTTCAGCGTGCAAAGAAAACCGCATCTGAAAAAGATCTTTTGAGCAGCAAGTATGAGATCATTAACATTGAAAGGACAATCTTAAAATATTCAATTTCGGCTGAGGATTATGCTTCCTGTTTTGAAGACCTGTTTAAAGAACAAAATGATATTCTTACAATTCAGAAGAACCTACTGGATTATTATTTACTGAATGAAAAGGTCGGTATATATTTAAGAACCTTTGGATCAGGGAAGACAAGAGAAAGCAGGGAATCAGAACAGTTTGAAAAATTATTTAAAGACCCTTTACTGTCCGATATTAAAAATGCCAAAACTTTTTTCAGCAGATATATTTTTCATAATCTAAAACTTCAGTTTCATCTTACAAAAAATAATTTCGAAGAAGCTTATGAACATGCAAATTCAGCAGTAAAATTATGGGAGGACGATCCGGGAAAGATCGCCGGTAAACCGGACAATTATATTTATTCACTGAATAATTTAATGAATACTCAGATCAGAACAAAAAATTTTTCTGAATTCAAATTAACCGAATCAAAACTCAGGAATATACGGGATAAATTTCCCGGGATCATTACTGAAACCAATAAGGTATTTATATTTTATTCATTGTCGGTCTTAAACCTTTCTATGTATATGGAATCAGTTAATATGGAAAATCTGAGATCAGTTGAATCCCTGATCAGAAATGAACTGGATTTGTATGAAGAAAAAATTACTGTGTATCAGAGAATAATTCTTTATTTTTTTCTCAGTTGTTCGAATTTCATTCAGGAGGATTTTGAAAACTGCGTTTACTGGAACTCAAAAATTTTCAGTATCGGAAAGACGGATCTTTCGGGAGATTATCAGTGCTATGCAAGGATCATTCAGCTTATTTCATTTTATGAACTCGGATATATTGATTCTATGGAATATGCATTAAAATCAGCTTACCATTTTATTTCAAAAAGAGAAAGAGTTTACAAATACGAGAACATCATTCAGAAATATCTGAGAAAATCATTCCGCATAAAAACTGATAAGGAACTGAAAGAAATGTTCAGAGAAATGACAATAGAGCTTGAAGCAATCAGAAATGATGAATACGAAAAAAATGCCTTTGACGCATTCAATATAATTCCATGGCTTGAAAGCAGGATAAAGAATGTTCCGATTTATGATGTGATCAAGGGAAACAAAAAGAGTTGACATTTTTTTTAAAAGATGTCAACTCTCAGAAAACTCCCGCAGGTTTAAAGCCTGCGGCTACTAATATCCCGTTGGCTAAAGCCAACGGTAATGAAATTC
>JAGPCH010000040.1 GCA_018058125.1 Ignavibacteria bacterium
GGGTTTATAATGATTGTAATCAGCTTACCAGTTTTGTAAATCCTTAAAATTATTTTTCTTGTAATGAAAACGTTTTGGACGGATGTGCCTTTTTTCAATACAATAATTTCAATCACTTTGATAGTTCTGTTTCTATCATTCCGGTAATTTCGTCCGATTCAGGTTTTACTTTACTTTTAAACCTTGCTGTAATGTCACCGTCCTTACTTATTACAAACTTTTCAAAATTCCAGTCTATATCACCTTCAGGCTCGGAATTATTTATCAGCCTTTCATAAAGCGGACTTTTATCATCTCCGAGCACCTGTACTTTATCAAACAATGGAAAAGTCACATTAAATTTAGTTTCACAAAACGTCCTGATCTCTTCATTAGAACCGGGCTCCTGGCCGCCAAAATCATTACACGGGAATGCAAGGATTTCAAATCCCTGACCATTATACTTTTTATATATTGCTTCAAGTCCTTCATACTGTGAAGTGTATCCGCATTTCGAAGCGACATTTACAATTAGCAGGACTTTACCTTTGTACTTAGAAAGACTGACAGTATCTCCGTCCATATTTACAACTGAAATATCATGAATGTTTTTGTTCACACTGATTTCCTTTTTTGAATTTAAGTTTTTAGATTGGTTTTCAGAATTTGTGGTTTCTGTTTTGGAACATCCTGAGGTATTTAAAACATATACCATTAGAAATGTTACTGTGAATATTACTTTAAGCATTTTTTTGCAATTTAATTAAAAAGTATAACTTCATTTGACTTATAAAATTTCATTAACCCCTAATTTTATTTGGTTAAACAAACTAACCGTCCAGATTCATCGGAGCCAGTTCACCTTCACTGCTTGCAATTACCACACAGGCAAGAGAATCCGCTATCACATTAGGTACAGTTCTGCACATGTCGAGTAATCTGTCAACTCCGATTATAAGCGCAATGCCTTCTTCAGGCACACCTACGGATTTCAATACAATTATGAGCATTATTAATCCTATGCCCGGAACAGGCGCAGTACCTATTGCAGCAAGAGCAGCGGTAAATACAATTGTAAGCTGCTGAGTTAAGTTGAGATCAAATCCATAAACCTGCGCAATGAACATTGCAGCCACTGCCTGATAAAGAGCCGTACCGTCCATATTTATTGTCGTTCCTAATGGCAATACAAAACTTGCTATCTTATTCGGAACACCGAGTTTTTTTTCACAGATATCCATTGTCACAGGAAGAGTTGCGGCGGACGAACTGGTGGAAAATGCAACTGCTATAACCTGTCTTTGCGTCTTAAAAAACTTCACGACGTTCATTTTAGTAAAGAGCTTCAGCATAAGCGGATATTCTACAAAGGTCAGAATTGTCAGCCCGATAATTACTGTAATGGAATACAACAGTAAGGTCTGAAGAATATTGAAGCCAAACTCCGCTACCGTAGCCGAAATAAGGGTAAACACAGCAATTGGAGCTACATACATTATCTTTTCCACAAGCAGGATCATCGCATTCGATATTCCGTCAAAAAAATTAACTACTGTTTTAGATTTTTCATTGTTGATCTGTGATAGAAATATACCGGTCAGAATAGAGAAAAATACTATCTGTAAAAAGTTACCCTCGGCTATCGCATTGAACGGATTTTTCGGTACCATATTTACAATGAAGTCAACTATATCCATAGATACATTCTGCTCTATCTTACTCATTGCATCATCCTGATATGTCTCCAGCAATCTTTCCTTGGTCTCCTCCGGCATGAATTTACCCGGCTGAATGATATTGGCGCAAGCCAGACCTATTGAGATTGCTATTATAGCGGTCAAGGCATAAAACCCGATCGTCTTGCCTCCTATCTTAGCTATATGTTTCAGATCAGAAAGTGAAGCTGCTCCGACGATCAGAGATGAAAGGACAAGCGGAACGGCTATCATTGTTAAAAGGCGGATGAATACATCTCCTATCGGTTTGAGCATGACCCCTATCGTACGGACTTTTCCAATTTGCTTTATATTTCCGTAAACCTGCTCCTCACTGTCAGCATAATTAATTTTAAGAATTAAGTCTTCTCTTGTCTTCTTATCTTTCAAAGAATTAAAATACTTTATAACCGCCAGCTGAGAATTTCCATCAAAGGATTTTAAGAGAGAGTCTTTTTTCAAAAAAGAGATCTGTGTCCAGTTTTCAACATTAAACTTTCCATCACTTCCTGTGATCGCTAACTTGTTCTGATCTATATGAAAGATCGAACCGAATATTGCGCCAAGTATTAGTGCAATAACGATCTGAGTGTGTAATTTAATTTTCATGCTCAGCTGTGTTTTTATTTATATAATTAAATCTCAACTTCTGTGCAAAATATAAAATGAACGAACTTACAATGCTAACTGTCATAATAAGCACCCATAGATCCGGTCTGACATAATCAATTTCATAAAACTCTTTCACTAAATTGATCATCAGCAAATCAGAACCTGTAGCGGCAAGGAAAATATATCCCAGTAAAATTCCCAGCCCGTAAAGAAGATATAGCAATGCGTTTTTCCCGGCATCAGGCAGTACTATTGAGAAATAATTTGCAATGTTTGTGATTATCATAATAGTCAGCATCACCATCTGAATTTCTTTCCCGTTTACTACAAAATATTTTTCTGCAAAATAAATACCGGTATAGCCTGCAGCTACTATTATAAAAGCCGATAATATGACAAATGTAATTAACTCTTTCATAAAGTTTACAGTCCGGGAAGTATCTGTATTTTTAGCTGTAATAATGAATGCAGGCAGAGCTATCCCGAATACATTTATCAGTGAGACTCTGCGGGGTGTCAGCGGAAAATCCAGAAAAAAGAAAAGTGACAAAAGCGTAATATATATCACGAAGAAATTTTTTGTTATAAATAATTTACCAACTGACTTAACAGTATTCACAATCTTATTTCCTTCATCAAAAATACTCGGCAGCAATGAAAATTTATTTTTCAATAATACTATATCCGCAACTTCTTTGGTGATACTGCTTCCCTCTTCCATAGCAATTCCCATATCAGCTTCTTTTATAGCCGGCAGATCATTGACTCCGTCACCTATCATCGCAGTATAGATCTTATCTTTTTTTAATGTTTTGATGATCCTTAGTTTATGCTCAGGCTTCAGTCTTGCAAATATAACATTATCCATCACGGTCTTTTTGAACTGTTCGTCGCTGATATTATCGAGATCACTTCCCGTTATCATATCCGAATCTTTAACTTTCCAGCCAATTATATTTGTGACTTCCTGAATTGCTTTGGCTGAATCTCCTGAAAGGATTTTCAGCTTGATTCCGTTACCTTCAAATAATTTGAGTGCATCATACACATCATCCCTGATTTTATCTGTAATGGAAATTACGCACAGCGGCTCTACCTCCAGACCATCAAGCTTCTTATTAAGATCTACAGAAGATACATCATTTCTGACAATCCCGAACAATACATTTCTGTAAATTCCAAGTTCCTTATCTGCAAATAATTTTTCAGTGGTCTCAAAAGAACTTCCTTTTACTTTTTTAATTAGTACATCATAAGCGCCAAGTACAAAGGTAATTTTTTCATTACCTTTTTCAGCAGAGATCATGCTCAGTTTTCTTTCAGAGCTGAACGGAAATTCATCTTTTATTTTAAATTCATTGTCTGCATCATAAATATTTATTGCATTAATAGTTGCATTCTTATCACTTGTCAGTTTTGCATATGTACCTATGAATGATTTCACTTCCTGTTCAGTATATTTATCTGAAACTAAATTCAACTGATAAACGGACAGGATATTCTGAGTCAGAGTTCCGGTCTTGTCCATGCATACCACCTGAACATTAGAGAATGACTCAATTGCATTAAGACGCTGTACGATTGCACCGAGCTTGCTGATCCTTGATACTCCAACTGCAAATGTGACAGTTGCCATAAGCACCAGCCCCTGAGGCACAAGCGAGATAAGAATAGTAGATATCTTCCTTACAAAATCAATATCCATGTTTCCGGTATTGAAACCCACCTCAAGGGCGACAAGAAATAAAGCGACAACAAAAAGTATCTTTACTATTGAGTTGATCTTTTTCTGAAGCGGAGTAAGATCAAATTTATATTTTTTTGCCTGCTCCGTGATCTTGGCTGCATAGCTTTCATTGCCGATCTTTACAGCTTTATAAAAACCATTTCCGGAGAGACAGAAACTTCCGGAAAGGATCTCTTCATTTAATTTTTTATGAATTGGATTTGATTCGCCTGTAAGAAGGGATTCGTCAATTTCAAGATGATTGGAAAATACCACTTCTCCATCCACGACTATCTGATCACCTCTCCGGATCAATATTATCTCATCCAGTACAATTTCAGACGGCTCTATTGAAACTTCTTTTCCGTCCCTGATGACAATGACTTCTTTCTTAAGAAGAAGATTGACCTTATCCAAAGCCCGTTTGGCTTTTATCTCCTGAAATATCGCAAGAAAAGTATTGAGAAATGCAATTATGAAAATACCTACACTGTCAAGAAGTAATCTGTCGTCTCTGGTCTGAAAATAAAAATACGATAGAAAAATAATTATTGAGAAAATCACCAGATTAAATACTGAAAAAAGATTCTCAATAAAAATTTCACTGACCGTTTTCGTCCTTGGCTTGGAAGATTTGTTCTGAAGTCCTTCCGCAATCTTTTTCCGGACTTCCTCAGAAGTAAGACCTTGAAACTGCAAATGAGTTTTTAAATTTTTGAATGAATGAAATTATTAAATTTAGATTAGAAAGGATAGATAATTATGTTGATTGGTTGTTTGGTTGATTGGTTAATTGGTTGATTGGTTGATTGTATAAACATTGAGTCCATACAGACCTGGAAGTATCCTAATTTTCAACTTTCAACTATTAACTATTAACTATTAACTATTAACTATCAAATGCTATTTGTAATTTTCAATCGTATGAAAATCAAAAAATTTTTAATAACCCTTTTTATTGTATTGGCAGTAAACTTTTCTTTTCAGCCTGTTACTTTTTATATCCGTGAAAGGCAATCTGTGGTTTATACAATAAAATCCGGAAAGAATAAGCTAACTGATGATTTCTTTATTAAAAATGAGACTAAAAGATTTTACATTTTAGTCTCATTGTCTTTGAAATTCATGATCTCTGAAAAAGAAGAAATTGGATTAAATTCAACATAACTAAAATTTAATATTTTTATAATAATCTCATAAGCGTGAGAAATTAAACTTATGTCTTAACTCTCTCTGAGAATTCAAAGCTAAGTAAAGCAATATCTCTAAAATTCTAACCCTGACTGTTGTTAATTTAATAATCAGATAATTTTTCTTATCTGTGCAATATTCTCATCAATAATTAGAATTTTCTATCTGAATTCTTTATTTATCACATCTATTTCACCCGGACTGAAAATTTCACCCATGAAGATATCAGCAACCGGTCTTATTTTTAATGTTAATCTTGAGCTTGATCCTGATTTTCCACCAATTGCCAAAGCAAGATTCATGATCTTTTCATAACCGCCATCAGACATTAGTTTTGCAAGATCAAGTTTTACCGGAATTGGAATAGTCACAGATTGCCCGACACCGGGAATGATTATATTCTTATCGACTTCACCTCCTACCATTTCCTGACCGTCAATAAGTAATCTCCAGCTTACTGATTTTATAAGACTTGAAGACTCTTTGCTTCCTCCCGGATAAGTATCCGGATTTTTTGCGATCAGATTTACATCAAAGCTTGCAGGCATACTTCCTCCTGCAAATGCCGCCAGCAATACGGCTCCATCAATTAAATTAACATCATTTAACGATTTGATCTTGCTTATATTCACACCTGCCATGTTAAAATTATCAACACTGCCTAATTTAAACTGGAGTCTTTGAGCATTAGTGACTGCATCTTTCACACCTGAGCAACTATACAGAAATATTATCATGCAAAGACAGATCACTGATAAAGTAAATTTTGTTTTCATAAGTTGGATTTGGTTTTTGATTTTTGATAAAAGAATATTACAAATATAAAGCTTCAATGTTCAATGTGCAATGTGCAATGTGCAATGTGCAATGTGCAATGTGCAATGTGCAATGTGCAATGTGCAATGTGCAATGTGCAATGTGCAAATAACATCTACTCAATACACAATACTCAATACTCAATACTCATTTTAAACTATCTCTGACTTTAATATCAACACCTATTTAAGTATTTTACAAAAAGAATAAAATTTGAATTTAACCGACACCCGAAAAAAGACCGAAAGAACTGTTTTAGTCTGCTATTCTAAACGGAAAGATAAAAAACATTCTCATTCTGAAGATTCTCTTATTGAGCTGAAGTTTCTTGCCGAAACTGCCGGAGCTGAAGTTGTTGAGACTTTCTTTCAGGAAAATGACACATTTGATTCAAGGTACATGATCGGAAAAGGCAAGACACAGGAAATAGCTGATTATGTTGAATCCAATGATATTCAGCTCGTCATATTCGAAAATGAACTCGCCTATACTCAATTAAGAAATCTAGAAAACAAGATTAAGTGTAAGATCTTGGATAAGTCAAATCTTATACTCGATATTTTTGCATCCAATGCCAGAACAGCACAGGCGAAGCTTCAGGTAGAACTTGCCCAGCTTGAGTATACTCTTCCCAGATTGACGAGACAATGGACTCACCTTTCAAAACAATTCGGAGGAATAGGTACAAAAGGTCCGGGTGAAACTCAGATAGAAACTGACAGAAGACTTATTAATACAAGGATAACCGTATTAAAGGAAAAGCTTAAGAAAGTTGCCGAGCAAAGAAAAACTCAATCCGCCGAGAGAAATAAATTTTTCAGAATATCACTAGTCGGTTATACTAATGCCGGCAAATCTACTTTGCTGAATGCTCTGACCGGTGCAGACGTATATGTCGAAAATAAACTTTTTGCTACGCTCGATACTTCTACTAAAGTTCTACAGCTTCTTGTTACCAATGACGGAAAAGTCACTAAATTCCCGAAGAAGATACTTGTATCAGATACTGTCGGTTTCATAAAAAATCTTCCTCATAATCTTATTGAGTCTTTTAAATCAACTTTGCTCGAAGTTATCGAATCAGATCTACTTCTCCATCTGGTGGATGTATCTAATGAAAATTTCAGAGATCAGATGGAAGTCGTAACTGAAACTTTAAAAGAGATCGGCGCTGAGAATAAAAAGACAATTAATGTTTTTAATAAGACAGACGTGGTCGAGGATCCAGATCTGATCAGGATCCTGAAAAATGAATTTAAAGATGCGGTATTCATTTCTGCAGAGAAAGGTCTGAATCTGAATTCGCTAATGGAAGAAATGAAATCCGAGCTTAACAGTGAAAATACAGAGCGGACTATAAAACTTAAACCCGATGAACATAAAAAGGTCAGCATGATTTATAAACTTGCCGAAGTCAGCAAGATCAAATATCTGAAAAGCGGAATCAAGGTTTCATTTAGAACTAATGATAAGAATTACTCAAAACTTAAGACTTTAGCTGAGTAAATTTAATTTCATTAAATGAAAATTAAAGAATCCATAAATATATCAGAATTTCAAAAGCACATTTTCTGGAATTATAAACCGGAAGCAGAGCTCGATAAAAGTATAATAATTGAGAATGTCCTTCTTTACGGTGAGCTTGATGATTACAGAAAATTAATGAGACTTGTTACAAAAGAAGATATCCGTATCGTTACTGATCAGATAGAAAAAAGAGGCAGATTTAAAAAACGAGTTAACTTTATTAGAAGAGTTGTTTTATCAGACTAATACATCAAATTTTTGTAAATTAATTTTAAAACAGAATTAACCTAAAAACAAAGAAGGGAAAATTAAACATGTCAACAGTAGGAACATTCAAAGGTGTAGATTATTACGCAATAGACGATATGTTAACAGAAGAACAGAAATCCATTAGAGATACAGTACGTGAATTTGTTACAGAAGAAGTATTACCAATTATAGAAGAGTACAATCAGGAAATGCAGTTCCCGTCTCAGCTTATTCCAAAAATGGCTGAGCTTGGAATATTCGGTCCTACCCTGCCAGTTGAATACGGCGGGATGGGTATTGACAATATTTCATACGGATTGATCATGCAGGAGCTTGAGAGAGGTGACAGCGGTGTAAGAAGTTTTGCATCTGTTCAGTCAGCACTCGTAATGTATCCGATCTATACTTTTGGAAGTGAAGAGCAGAGAAAAAAGTATTTACCAAAACTCGCTAAAGGTGAGATGATTGGTTGCTTCGGATTAACCGAGCCTGACTTCGGAAGTAATCCCGGAGGGATGATAACAAAGGCTGAGAAAGTTGATGGCGGATATTTACTCAACGGCGCTAAGATGTGGATCACAAACGGAACAGTTGCAGACGTCGCAGTTGTCTGGGCAAAACTTGACGGAAAAGTCAGAGGATTCGTAGTTGATAAAGGTACTAAAGGTTTTACTGCTCCTGAGATGAAAGGTAAACTTTCATTAAGAGCTTCTATTACTTCAGAGTTAGTATTTTCAGATTGTTTGATCCCTGAGGAAAATCTGATGCCTAACAGCGGCGGATTGAAATCTCCATTAATGTGTCTGACACAGGCAAGGTACGGAATTGCATGGGGAGTAGTAGGACTTGCTATGGAATGTTAC
>JAGPCH010000465.1 GCA_018058125.1 Ignavibacteria bacterium
TCTTATTTTCCAGCAAAGCAGTAATCCGTGATGATGATCTCTGCTGAGAGGCTGTATTGCCGGATCACGTTTTATGGGTTTGCTCATAAATAAAAAGTTAAAAGTTAAAAGTTAAAAGTTAAAAGTTAAAAGTTTACCAGCAGCGGCGGATTGAAAGTTAAATCCCAAATCAAACATCCCAAATCCAAAATCTAAATGAGTCTTTTGTCCCAGAAGTAATCTTCAGTACGAACAAGCTTTACCTTTTTTTTAAAATCCTGATGTTCTGTATTTATTGCATAATTGAATTCGTATGGGATAACTGATGAGGGGACTTTTAATATTAATGATTCATTTTTATTATACCAGTTAGACCCTAACTCCTGTAATTCTGAATATCCTGAAATTTTACGCCAATTGTCTGATAATTTTCTGATCTTTATTTCTCTATAAAATAGTTCATCATCTGGAAGTGAAATTACCATCACTTTAAAATTATCTGAAGGATTTACGGCGCCTTTGTGAACTATAAGTTCCAGAGTAGCCAATGATCTCGAGCCCGCAGCATAAATTACATATTGTCCCTGTTTATTCCATCTGTTAGCATATCCCGACGAATTTAATTTTTCTGAATATTTTTTTAAAGTGATCCTGAATATTTCCATTGGTCAGACATTGTCTCCGTATTCCATAGCAGTTAATCTTTCATTAACAAAACGTATTCCGATAACAGTATTCAGGAATGAGATCGGACATTTATTATCAAAATAAAAATTTTTGGTATTTAGCCAATCTTTAAAAAGATTAATGTTTTCAAATACTGATGATCCATGTTTGATCAATGATATTAAAAGCACTAATTGTTCTTTTAAAATTGGATTCAGTTTATTTTCATTCTGTTTATAAGATCTGAAAGTTTTTACGCTTACATTCAACCAGTCGGATAAAACTTTGTCATTAAATCCTGTCATACGCTTAAGCGCTTCTACATATTCCCAATCAATTGTTTTTGTTTGTAAATATGTGAGTACAGAGCTGTCGCTGATCTGTGATGGTACTTCAGTAATTATTGAAGAGTAAACTTTTGTGTCTGATTTTTTCATGGTATCTAGTTAAATATCCAATTTTAACATAAGGTAAAAGTGCCTTAATAACAAGGAAGAATTACCCCTTTCAGTTATTTATCCAACCTAAATTAAAAATTATTTTTACGGAGCAAGTCTTTGTTTTATCCAGTTATTGTTTTTTTCCAAAGTAAAGAGTATCCGGTCATGAAGACGGCTTGCGCGTCCCTGCCAGAATTCTATACTTACGGGTGATAGACAGTAACCTCCCCAGTTTTCAGGTCTTGGAACAGGTTTGCTCTCATATTCTTTTTCGAGTTCCTTTACTTTTTCTTCAAGAACTTTTCTGTTTTCAATTATGCTGCTTTGTGAAGATGCAACAGCGCTTATCTGACTTCCACGGGGACGGCTATGGAAATATTGATCGGATTCTTCTGCTGATATTTTTTCAACTTTACCTTCGATCCTTACCTGTCTGTATAATTCAATCCAGAGAAAAGTCATTGATGCATTTGCATTATTTTTCAGATCAGTTCCTTTCCGGCTGTCATAATTTGTATAAAATACAAATCCCTTTTCATCAAAACCTTTTAAAAGCAAAACCCTTCCTGAAGGTTTGCAATCTAGTGAGACAGTTGAAAGATGCATTATATTCGGTTCGGGTATTTTATTTTTTACAGCTTCATTAAACCATATCTCAAACTGAAGTATCGGATCATTTGACATATTAGCTTCATCGATCCCGTCAGAAATGTATTCAGTCCTGAAATTCGCTACAAGCTGTCTGATGGATTTATTTTTAATCTGACCTTTTATGTCTTTTAGAAAACTCATTATTTTAATTAAAAATTAGGAATTAGGAATTAGGAATTTAAAATTATTCATTTTATTCAAATAGAGTATTTAACTCATAACACAATACACAATACACAATACACAATACACAATACTCAATACCGCCCTTTCATAAAATCAAAACCTCCTTTTCTCAGATTGATCCCAAATTCAAGATATGCTTTAAGACATGCAAGAAAATTTGCCCAGCCGGCAGTATTATTCATCAGCCATTTAATTCCGGCTTCGTTATTCTCCATGCTTTTCTCGGTAATTGTTACTACGGTCGAATCGTTATCTGCGGGAGTCAGTATAATTTCAACGAGCAATTCCTTTCCATCATCACCATTCCAGTAATATGAAATGTATTTGTACTTTTCGATCTTGCCGATCCTCACAGGAAAGACAATATCAAATTCCGGAAATTTCCAGTTCAATGTTTTTCCCTCTTCCATTATGCCGGAACTTTCGGAAATAAAATAATTTTTCATTTTCCCGGGATCGACAATTGCTTCAAAAATATCACTTGCTGGTTTCTGTATCTGGATCTCTGTTTTGATTTCGAGATCTGTCAGAGAGGATTTAGGTTTCATAAAAAATAATTTAAATTAAAAATTTAAAATAATATGGATATT
>JAGPCH010000466.1 GCA_018058125.1 Ignavibacteria bacterium
TTTTAAATTATGATGAGAACACTGCCGGCGGTATCATGGGCAAGGAGTATATTGCCGTCAATCAGAATATGACCGTCGATGAAGCAGTTATTGTAATTCAGGAAAAAGCCGAAGAGGTGGATCAGTTTTATAATCTATGGGTCACGGATGAAAATAACAGATTAGTAGGTATTATATCTCTGAAAAGATTGTTCATAGCTTTAAAGAATCCTGAGAAGATCATGAAAGAGCTTATGAATCCTGATGTGATATCTGTGGATGTGAATATGGATCAGGAGGAAGTTGCGAAAATATTTCAAAGCTATGATCTTGTATCTCTGCCGGTTGTAAATTTTGATAATAAGATCGTAGGGAAGATCAGCATTGATGATATTGTTGACGTTATAGAAGAGGAGTATTCTGAGAATGTTGCTCGTATGGCGGGAACGGATGCGGAAGAGCTTGAGAAAAAATCACCATTCCAGATCGCCAAGCTCCGTCTTCCATGGCTTATTGTAACTTTGCTGATAGAGCTGATAGCAGTTTTTGTAGTACAGGCTCACGACGAAATACTTGGTAAAGTGATCCTTCTTGCGGCTTTCATGCCCATCATTTCAGCTATTTCGGGTAACACAGGATTACAATCCGCTGCGATCGTAGTAAGAGGACTTGATACGGGTAATGTTAACATAAACCGCTGGTGGGAGCCACTCGGCAGACAGTTTAAAACGAATCTCATTATCGGTTCGGCAGTAGCTCTGATTGTAGGGTTAACAGGCTATATACTTTCCGAATCTGATAGTTTAAAGTTTGCCATGTCAGTAGCGATCTCAATGTTCATATCCATTAACATAGCCGGCCTTATCGGCACAATGTCTCCCATGCTTTCAAAACGTATGGGTTTTGATCCGGCTATCACTTCAGGTCCGTTTGAGACAGCATTTCAGGATGTGATCGGAATTTCAATATTCCTTACGATATCAACTTTTCTTCTTACTCATTGATAAAATCTAAAAAAAATGTATTCAGAGAGATAAAAGATAATGCAAAATATCTGGATATTCCGGATGTTACCAATCAGCTTTTCCTTATACTTCTCGGACTGATCAGCCTGATCTTTATTGAATCCACTGCGGAAAGAATTCTGATCCCTTTGGTAAATATATTTTTTTGTATCCTTATAATTTACTTTGTTTCACACTATGAAAAGAAACCCGAGCTTTCAAGAAGAGAAAGATCTTTTACAAGATTCTTACGATTCTGGTATCCGGGCTTTATGATATTCTTTTGTTTCAAAGAGATCTATTATATCATGATAAATGCTAATAAAAATTTATATGATAATTATCTGATCGATATAGACAGGTGGCTGTTTGGAACGGATCCGGCAGTGTTTTTAAGTCATTATATTGATCCGTTTGCTGTCGAATTTCTTCAGATCGCATACGGATTTTTTTATGTAATGCCGCTTATATATGCAATGGAGCTGTACTTCTGGCACAGGTATGAAGAGCTTAAGTATGCATCTTTTGTAATATTTTTCGGATTCTATCTTTCTTTTATCGGCTATATGCTGATCCCTGCGATCGGTCCGAGATTTACAATTTTTAATTTCAGTAATATTGATATGGAACTCCCGGGATTGTTTGCAGCTAAGTTTATCAGAGATGTGATTAATTTCGGAGAGTCTATTCCATATGGAGTAGCTGATCCGGAAAATTATGCCCAGCGTGATGCATTTCCTTCAGGACATACACTTATTGTTTTACTGATCACATATCTTTCGCATAAAATTAAATCAAATTCATTTTATTTTTATCTGCCATACAGCATCATACTTATCTTTTCAACTGTTTATCTGCGATATCATTATGTGATCGACCTGATTGCTGCAGTGCCTATTGCAATGTTTACCATCTGGACAGCTAATAAGCTTTATAAAGGGAAGATCAATTTCGGGAAGTTACCTCGAAGTCTCTAAGTCTCTAAGTCTAAAAGGATCAAATACATAAATCTCCTAAACTTAAAAACAAATAACTGCGAATTTTTACTGAAGTACTTTAATTTAAGATATTTCTTTTAAATAGGTATTGAAAGAAACATGAAATCTTTGAGTCTTAGAGCCTTTGAGGCAAAGAGAAGTCAGAAGTATTTCGCAATTATCTCATCAGCTACCGCATACCCGTTCTCATTCAAATAAAATCTCTCCGGATCTATTTCAGCAAACTTATTATTTATAAGCTCTTGTGTCTGAATTTTAAATCTACCGTTAAAATCTTCATTGAATAATTTTCTATATCTGTTGAAATTTACTCCGTCACTTCTCAAAGCAAGCATTACGAACTCAAGGTGTCTCTGATCCAGGTCAGGTTCATATTTTTCTTCAACAGGCAATTTTCCATTATTTAGAAGCTCATTGTATTTACCTATGCTGTTAAAATTATTCCATCTCACACCGTTGAAAAATGAATGGGCGGATGGACCAAATCCGAGATAGTTTTCATAATGCCAGTATTTCAGATTATGGCGGCT
>JAGPCH010000467.1 GCA_018058125.1 Ignavibacteria bacterium
TAAATTAAAACGAAGTAGTACAGGAGACAGTAAAATTGTTCAAACCAACAAAATTATTTTTCACCAAAGGCGTGGGAAGACATAAGGATTATCTTCAGTCATTTGAGCTTGCATTAAGGAATGCCGGAATTGAAAAATGTAATATTGTAACAGTATCCAGTATATTTCCGGGCGGATGCAAAAGGCTAACAGTGGAGCAGGGGACTGCATTACTGGAACCCGGACAGATCACATTTTGTGTGATGGCAAGAAACTTTACAAATGAACCCAACAGACTGATTGCCTCATCAATTGGAGTTGCATTACCGTCCGATGACAGTCATTATGGTTACATATCAGAGCATCATCCATTCGGTGAGACAGAGAAAATCTCAGGTGAATATGCCGAGGACCTTGCAGCGACAATGCTTGCAACAACTCTTGGCGTTGATTTTAATCCCGAGACAGCCTGGAATGAAAGAGAAAATCTATACAAGCAAAGCGGAAAGATCATTAAGACTTTTAATGTGACACAGTCAGCGGAAGGGGATAAAAATGGTCTCTGGACCACAGTAATATCTTGTGTTGTATTTTTACCTTAAAAAATTAAATTTATTAATATGTCTAAAAAAATATATATAGGTATTGTTTCCGGGATCCTGATCGGACTTGCCGTGCCGATTATTATTAAATTAAAAAAGGAAGAAGACATTTCTGAAGACGGTAATCTTTCCGGAATCCTTGATAAAGCTAATTCATTTCTTCTTAGAGCAAAAAACAAAGCTGATAATATTCTTGCTGAAGCTGAAAAAAGATCAGATACTATTATTGAAGAAGCAGGAGAGATACTCACAAAAGTAAAAGAGAAGACATCATCATTACATTTTGAACATGATAAATCTGCCAGGGATGAAATAGAAAAAATTAAACAAGAAATTGAACTCAGTATAGCTGAGTTTCAGAAAAAGTTAGAAAAATAGAATCGAGTAGTTTTGTAACTGAAATATAAATTAAGAAAGGAGTATTTATAAATACTCCTTTCTTTTTATATTTCTTTAAATGTTCATATTTAACTTATGGGTTTATCGGCGATTTTAATCTTACAAATGATGAAGAATTGTTATATGCAATCAACAGATCATCAAGACCTGTTTCCCCGTCACCGTTCAAATCAGTCACTAACCTGTATCCGGTCAGGAAAACTGACGCATCGTTTTTGATTTCAATTATATCAGATATATCGACAAATCCATCCTGATTAACATCACCTGAATAAAAACAATATTTACCGTTATTCAGGATCAGATTATTTGAATATGCCTGGGATGAAGAACTAATGAATGAGTATGAGCTTAACAGATCTGAATTTCTTTGTAACGCAATTGGTGCGCTGCTCCAGGTTTCAATACTGTTGAAATGCTTTACATCAACATAGTAATTTGAACTGCCGGCATTTCCGAAAATAAATTCAGCAGAATAATTTACTGAATCTAAAACTGAAATTGCTGAATCAATAATTGAATAAGGAGAAATAGATTCTCTTAGATAGCATTTAAGAGTATCAGTTCTGATCAGTCTGCCGTCGGCTCTGTTAAGTCCCTGCACAGCAGCATAAATCTGAAGTCTGACGTTAGCTAAAGGCAGATAATCAACCATTCCTAGTGATGCGTTATCCGGTTTATGAAAAATGTGAGCTTCCACGGAATCAGGAATTGAAGTTCCCCAGAAATTATTTTCAGCTTTCAGTGGATCAGGAGTATTGTTATACAGATCATATGTCTGTCCGGAGTTGCCGTTCCAATAGATCTGATTCAATCCGACGTCAGTAGTATCAGGGCTTGAGAGATCACCCATGTTGGGTTTGGCTGTTGACTGAACGGTAATGCCCCATAAATTTCCTCTGATAATATTTCTTGTGACAATAGAATTTTGAGTTGCGGTGCCGTTAAAATTAATACCGCTTCCTCCGAGATTCGGATCACCCTGAATATTATTACTGTCAATTATATTATTGTTTATGTAGATATTCGAATTACCTCCTGCAATGGCAATACCATATCTGTTTCGTCTTATAAGATTATTCTCAATGATCGCATTTGGAATAGAACCGACAGGAAGGAAAGATATCCCTCCGGCATTTGTAAATAATCCTGTAATTGTGTTTCCTCTGATTATCATTGGAGTTGGACCTGTAGCTCCGAAATTAATCTGAGGTACATTTGCATTATCAGAATTATTTTCATAAATAAGATTATTAAGGATCTGTGGTGATGAAGCAATGTTAGCGCCTGAGACTATGGCGGCTCTTCTGTTTCTGAATATTTTACAATTTGATACGATGGAATTTGACCTGAAAAATGAAATTGCTCCGCTTGAGAAAGAACTGTTAAGAGTATTGTATCTTAAAGTGCAGCTGTCAATCAATATGTTACAGTCGAGCATTCTGATTGCATTTCCATATTCCATGATCAGCTTCTTTAATACTGATCCGTCGCTAAGATCTTCAAATTTAAGACCGAGGAATTTAAG
>JAGPCH010000468.1 GCA_018058125.1 Ignavibacteria bacterium
AAGCAGTTGCCCGGAGCCTGAGTCTGTCTATATCTTCATTAATGGAAAGGTCTTTCTGAATGTAAGTATCTGAAGAAGGAAGATAGGCTTCCGGCTGGTAATAGTCGTAATAAGAAATGAAAAATTCCACACGGTTTTTTGGGAAAAAATTTTTAAATTCTCCGTAAAGCTGAGCGGCGAGGGTTTTGTTATGAGACATGATAAGCACCGGTTTGTTGACATTTTGTATTACATTTGAGATAGAAAATGTCTTACCTGATCCTGTTACTCCTAAGAAAGTCTGATTCTTGTCACCTCTTAAAATTCCTTCGGTAAGTTCCTTAATAGCTTTAGGCTGGTCACCTGCAGGTTTATATGAAGATTCTAATTTGAAATCCATGCTGAATTTTTTAAAAATCTAATAGTGAAAAGATTTTAGGAATTTAATTATTGTGAAATATTAATCGAAACTAAAGAGGTATGAATAAGAATAAATCAAATTTTTCAAAGGAAATATCTGCAGTTTAGTTTCAAATTATATGATAATTTTATTCAATAGAAGTTATCAGATCAATTTCCTTTAATACCGAGTTTATGATTTCAAGTTCATCAAGTTCACCGGATTTTACAACAGCTTTACCTTTTGTATGAGCTATAACGGCAATCTGTTCGCAATGAATATTATCATAACCGGTGGCTTTATGAAGCTGAGATGTAACATCATCCCAAATATGATCAGAGTTAAAAATAATAAGTCTCCTTAATTCATCGGAATTGTTTCTTAATGTATTTTTTTCAGAATATTTATTATCCATAAAAATTGAACGGTATCATTTTCTTGAAAATTGGCAAAGCAGTTCGCATATCTGATCCTGTTTATATCTGACTTCGTTAGCACCGCCTCCGAAACCATTCATGACAATATAAAATATAAGGAGCTCGCTGTCACGCGAAACGGCATATCCTGAAAGAGCACTAACGGAATTAAGCGTACCTGTTTTTGCATGCACGTTATTTTCCGCTTCCGTACCAATCATACGATTTCTCAAAGTACCGTCTTTTCCTGCAATAGGTAAGGTACTGTAAAAATAATCAAATGATTTTGTGTCATCATACATGTATTTAAGAAGTCTTATATACATATCGGAATTTACTTTGTTGAATCTGGTCAAACCCGAACCTTCAAGAATTTCAAATCTGTTTCTCTGATTACCAATTGAAGTAAGAAATTCCACTACAGCAGATTCGCCTTTAGAGACAGATCCCGGAGGAGTGCTGAATTTTGCGCCGATGACTTTGAATACGGTTATTGCTGAATGATTATCACTTTCTTTATTCATATGTGCAAGTACATCAAATATGGAATGAGAAACCACTGCAATTTCTTTTGAAGCAGAAGGAGTAATGCCCGCAACTACAATACCATCAATTAAAATACTTGAAGCAACAAGTTCATCAAACAATACTGTTCCTGCCATCAAAGCCGGATCAAAATTTTTGGAGTTCTTGTTAAAATTCAACCCGCTGACATACGGCCAGTAATTTCTCTTTGTGTCGCCCTGATAATAATCTGCCAGAGCATAATGTTCATCATCAAGATAGGATTCATCATAGACTACATTTCCGGTTATCTGAATAATGCCTTTACTTTTGATAACTTCTGCGAGATATGTAATGTCCAGAGAATTAAGGTCAGGATCTCCGTAGCCCTTGAGATATAAATTTCCATCTATGACACCATCGCTGATATTTATATCATCTGTGTAAACTATTGTTTTAAAATCATAATTAACTCCAAGCATGTCAAATGCCACAGCAGAGGTAACAAGTTTTGTAATAGAAGCGGGGATCATTTCAAGCTGCGAGTTGTGTTCATATATCAGATCATATTTATCTGCGCTTACCACCTGAATGGAAACAGTACCGGGAACAGAATTAACAACTGCATCAATGCTTTCGGTCAATTCTGCAACTTTATCTTTTGCGCTATTTGTGTTTTTAGTAACAGGATAAATAAAATTCTGAACAGCAGCAATTTGTATAAAGAGCAAAATATATAATGATCTTTTGAAAATATTACTGAATTTCATAATCTATTTATTTTTTAAGTTTTTGGTTATAATAATTTTATTTGCCTTCTTTAGTGTTTTTATTGATTGTTCGTAAGTAATAACTTTCTGAGCTAAATTCAAAGTGCACCATTTTGAGTTAATGATTTCTTTTTTGTCAATTTTAACTTTTTTAGACTTCGTCCCTGCAATGAAATAACTTACTTCCTTTATTACTTTGTTCTTATTCTTTAATATAAAAGTATATTTTTCTTTCAGGAGAATTTTTTTCGATACAAAATCAACATTTTTAATTCCGGCTTCTTCAAACAGTTCTCTTTTTGCTGCGTCTAATGTTGATTCTCCCTTATCTCTGTGACCTTTTGCAAAAGACCAATGACCTTTTTTATGCTTTAATATCAGAAATTTCAATGAACGGGGAAATTTACAGTACAATATTATTCCTACAGATTTA
>JAGPCH010000041.1 GCA_018058125.1 Ignavibacteria bacterium
CCCCAGGGTCTTTCAAAATCTTCGCCTGCAGTTGACAACCCTTTTTCTTCTAATTTTTTTTTGATTTGAATATGGATCTGTTCTTTTGAAAGCATGTCTCTTTTATTTTGAATTAAATTTATTTTAATAATTTTAAAACTTTATCAGCAATGGTTTCTCCGATCGATAAAGAAGAAGTCGCTCCCGGAGAAGGGGCATTACATACGTTTATGATTTGTCCTTTTTCCTGAAAGAGAAAATCATCAATCAGACTGCCGTCGGATCTGCATGCCTGCGCTCTTACACCAGAACCTCCCTTTAAAAGATCATTTTCTTTTATTTCAGGAATAAGCTTCTGTAAAGATCTTACAAATTCTTTTTTCGAAAATGAACGATAGATCTCATAAAAACCTGTCTTCCAGTATTTTTTTGCAATCTTATGAAAGCCTTTGAATCCAAGTGTTGAAAATAGCTCATTAATATTAAGATCAGTTTTTTTATAACCTTCTTTTTTAAAAGCCAGAACAGCATTTGGTCCGGCTTCAACTATACCATCCATTCTTCTTGTAAAATGAACTCCGAGAAAAGGAAACTCCGGATCGGGTACCGGATAGATCAGATTTTTTATTAAATGTTTTGCCTGGTTTTTTAACTGATAATACTCACCTCGAAAAGGTATAATTCTGAAATCCAATTCACTGCCTCCGTTTATCATGGATGAAATCTTGTCTGAATATAAACCAGCGCATGAAACTACAGCAGAAGCATTATACTTCTCTGAAGAAGTTGTCACTTCTACAGAATTATTTAGATCAATTACGTTTATGACTTCCTCATTGAATCTGATAGTTATACCTTTGCTTTGAATGATCTCCTCAAGCTTTTGAGATACAATCTTATAATCTACAATTCCTGTCTGCGGAACAAGTAATCCGGCAATTCCTGTTACATGCGGTTCCGTATTTTTTATTTCTTCAGAAGTTAGTTTTTTTATTCCTTTCAGTCCGTTTTCAACTCCTCTTTGAAAAAGAACATCCAGCCGGGCAAGTTCTTTTTCATCTGCAGCAATAATTAATTTTCCGCACAAATCGTATTCTATATTATTCTCATCACAAAAATCAAGCAGCATTTTGTAACCTTTAATACAGTTTAATGCTTTGAGACTCCCGGGCTTATAATATATGCCCGAGTGAATGACTCCGCTGTTATGACCGGTCTGATGCATAGAAACATTCAATTCTTTTTCTATCAGACCGATCTTAATAAGAGGTTTTTTTTCTATAAGTTTATATGCCGTCGCCAGACCAATTATTCCTGCACCTATTATAATTACATCGAAATTTCTCATTTATAAAAGAATTTAAAATACTAAACTTTAATTTAAATTTACAGATAAGTTTACTTTAACTTTAAATAAAAAAACCGCCGAAAATAATTTAAGGCGGTTTTAAAGATCAGAGTATACTTTGAAAAAACAGAACTTAACCCATTACTTCATTCAGATCCGGAAGTTTACCGAATCTTCTGAGAGTTTCTACATGTGAAGATAAAGCTTCTCTGAATGTGCCGTTTTCAAGATAGGGGATACCATATTCTTCTGCAGTATCTTTAACAATTGGCGCAATTTTAGGATAATGAACGTGACAAATCCTCGGAAACAAGTGATGCTCCACCTGATAATTAAGTCCGCCAAGATACCATGAAAGAATTTTATTATTTCTCGAAAAATTACATGTTGTATTTAACTGATGGATCGCCCAGTTATTTTCAATAGTTCCTTCTTTATTCGGAAGCGGATGAGTTGTACCTTCTACTGTATGCGCAAGCTGAAAAATTGTTGAAACTATTAAACTTGCAAAGAAATGCATAATAAAGAATCCCAGAAAAACTTCCCAGACAGGAATTCCAAATGCGAAAATTGGGAGCCCAAGAAAAATTGCAAAGTAAAAAAATTTTACCATCGTGATCTTAAACAAAGTTACTATTGTATAATGCTTCGATTGTGCAGCTACGCCATTATTTTTATACTGAAAAAACTGAACGAAATCCTTTAAAAAAGCCCAGTATAAGGTAAGAAAACCATACAGTCCAAATGCAAAGACATACTGTCTTTTATGAAACGGTTTTACTTCTGAGTGCGGGGAGAATCTGAGAACTACTCTGTCATTTATGTCTTCATCCATATCTACAATATTTGTATATGTATGGTGAAGAATATTGTGCTGCATTTTCCAGTTGTCGACATATCCGCCGATCAGATTCAAAGATTGACCTACAATATAGTTTATACTTTTATTCTTCGAATATGCTCCGTGATTGGCATCGTGCATTACGCTCATGCCGATACCGGCAAGTCCGAGTCCCATTATTAACCATAAGATAAGAGATGCCCATAAAGGCGGCTGAAATATCAATATTGCGGCAAAAGGCGCAAAATAGATCAGCATCATAGATATAGTCTTTAAGACCATTACAGAATTAGCATATTTGGATATGCTGTTTGAAGCAAAATACTCGTCCACTCTTTCCTTCAGTACTTCAAAAAAGTTTGTCTTGTCTTTGCTTACAAATTTTACTTTACCCTTGAGTTTCAAAAATTTATTTAGGTGTGTTTTATAGAAAATTTTACGTCAGTTAAAATAAAGAATTCAAGCCTTTTAAAAAAGCCAATAGCCTATAAAATTTCTTATTAATAGCAGTTTTATTTTATGTCATAAATTTTATTTTATCCCGGTAAATTGATTGCCTTCATAAAAAAGTATGGAATTTTTTAAAGGTTTCGATAACATTTAATCCAAGAATACTATGTCAAAATTAAAATCAAAATACGTTTGTCAGAACTGCGGATTCTCATCTGTGAGATGGAGCGGAAAATGCCCGGAATGTAATAATTGGAACTCAATGTCTGAAGAACTTATAACTCCTGAGAAAGATAAGAGAGACAGACAAAATTCGAAGTCCATATTAAAAGTAAACGAGAATAATTTCAAAGCTCTTTCTGAGATTACTTCAATTAACGAATCAAGAACCAAAACACAAATCACCGAGCTTGACAGAGTACTTGGCGGGGGAATTGTCGATGGTTCGGTCATACTTATTGGCGGAGATCCCGGTATTGGCAAATCAACTTTAATGCTTCAGCTTGCGGAGAAAATTGATGATAAAAAAATACTGTATGTAAGCGGCGAAGAGTCAGCATCTCAGATAAAACTCAGGGCTGACAGATTAAATTTTAACTTAAATAATTTTTTCATTCTTTCCGAAACAAATCTCGATATTATACAGGCAGTCATAGAACGTGAGAACCCTGAGATTGTAGTGGTTGATTCAATTCAAACTGTTTACAGATCTGAAATAGAAAGCGCTCCCGGAACGGTCTCTCAGCTTCGCGAATCAACAGCTTTACTTATGAATTTAGCAAAGTCAGGGAATTTTTCAGTGTTCATAGTCGGTCATATCACAAAAGAAGGAATGATTGCCGGTCCGAAAGTTCTTGAGCATATGGTAGATGTAGTTCTTCAGTTTGAAGGAGAAAGGACTCATTCTTTCCGAATTCTGCGCGGGATTAAGAACCGGTTTGGCTCAACTAATGAGATAGGGATATTTGAAATGACGGAAGCCGGACTTAAGGAGGTTTTAAATCCAAGCGAAGTTTTCCTTTCACAGAGAAATTACGGAGCTTCGGGGTGCGTGATCTCAGCTTCAATAGAAGGCACAAGACCTGTACTTATAGAAGTTCAGGCTTTAGTCACAGGTTCAAACTACGGAATTCCTCAAAGGACTTCTATGGGGTTTGATTATAAAAAGCTGAGTATAATAGTAGCGGTGCTTGAAAAAAAACTGGGACAGTTTCTTAATAAATATGATATTTTTCTCAACATCGCCGGTGGTATCAAAATAGAAGAACCTGCAATAGATCTTGCGGTTGCTATGAGTATTTATTCATCGTTAAAAGATATACCTGTTGATTCTGAAACTGTGATACTTGGAGAAGTTGGTTTGTCGGGAGAGGTAAGAACCATCTCTTATGCTGAAAGAAGAATTACTGAGGCTGAAAAACTTGGATTCAAAAAAATCATAATTCCTAAAGGAAATTTAAAGAATCTGAATCTTAAAAAATTCAGGATCAAAGTTGAAGGGGTTGAGAAGATCAGAGATGCAGCCGAACTGATTATTTAGAAGTTTTATTATTCTTTTTTTTAAGAGTAAGTTTTTCCACTTTTTCAAGATGCTCCTGCCAGGATTTTATTGCTTTTTCATTTTTCTTTTCCGAACAAAGTTTAAGAAAGTTTCTATGGGAAGAGGTATCGTAATTTTTAGTAATTCTTAATTCGAATATTTCATTCAGCGTTCTGATATTATGCATATAGATCTCATCGAATAATTTAAGAATGAAATTCATTTTAGAAGGTGAGTAAATTATTTTAGCATAATCCCAGAGAAGATAACCTATCTCATTCATGTTTTCACATTTATCTATGCTGTCAAGAATATTATATGCTGTTTTATATGTCTTCTTAGTATAATTAGGAATTGCTTTTTCAAGTAATACAGGAGCAAGAAGCTTATAAAAAATCGCCATTTCCTTTATACATTCATATGAGATCTTTTTTACAAAACTTCCTCTGTTGGCAATAACTTCAATATAACCTTCACTCTGCAGGATCCGGAAAGCTTCCCTGACAGGTACCCTGCTAATGTTGAGTTTCTTTGCAATTTCAGATTCTTTTATATGCTGACCGGATTTGTATCGGGAATTTGAGATCTCCTGTCTGATAAAAGCAGCGACATCATTTACAACGGTTTTTTCTCTTTTCATTATATAATTTTATCCCGGTTAGAAAAATCATATTTAATTACTGAAATTCATTTTGGATTTACTAATTTTTCCAAAGCTGATAAAAAATCGCTCCAGTACTTTATTGCTTCCTTAGTTTTATTTTGCTTACAGAGTTCAATAAATTTTCTGTGTGCATCGACTTTGAATTCTGCATTTTTCTCATTTTCAAAAAACTCGTTCAAAAGTCTGACACTTTGCTGGTAAATTAAATCAAATACCCTAACCATAAATTTCATACGGGACGGGGTATATATAACTGTAGCAAATTCACAAAGTAAATATCCTATATCCTGATTATTTTCTGATTTTTCAATTTTTTCAATTATATTTTCAGCTTTCTTATAGGTCTTTTCAGTATAATTTGGGATTGCCTTTTCCAATACAACCGGTGCAATTAAAATATTTACTAATGTAGTTTGATTTACAAATTCCGGAGATACTTTTTTAACGTAGCATCCTTTGTTGGGTATAAATTCAAGATATCCTTCACTCTGTAATATTCTTAAAGATTCTCTTACCGGAACCCGGCTGACACCGAATTCGTCTGCCAGTTTTTTTTCACATAAATGATTACCCGACTTAAGAATATTTCTTGTTATCTTTTCCCTTAAATATTTCGATATTTTTTTTACGGACGTACTGTTGCCTTTCAAAATTTGCCTGCCTTAATGTTTGAACAAATGTAGCATTATTAATAAAAAATAAAAACCTAAAATTTATACCTAAGTAAATTCCATGATATTAGTTTACCTAAAAATAAATTTTATATAACCTTTATTAATAGTAAATTAGGCAAAGTTTAATCCATACTCCTCCCGGATTGATCTGAACGGCGATAATTACAATGACGAATGAATTTCAAAAAGTAAGAATCTATTCTGCAGAGTTCAGCGGTGAATGTCTTTCTTCAGGAAGTTATTATTATTCGATAGAAGAAATGATTTTAAACAGGTAAATAAAATTATCCAGGTCAAGTAATCTGAAATTGATCCAAAATAAATGTTATTAAAAAGAATATTATGTTAAAAATTTTCACAGTTGATGCTTTTACTGATAAAATGTTTTCCGGAAATCCGGCAGCTGTTTGTTTGCTTGATTCCGATATTGATGAAAAATTAATGCTCAGCATTGCCGCCGAAATGAATCTGTCAGAAACAGCATTTGTAAAAAAATTGACAGATCAGGAAGGATTCAGCCTCAGATGGTTTACTCCGAAATCAGAAGTCGAGCTTTGCGGTCATGCTACTTTATCTGCCGCACATATTCTATGGCAGGAGAAAATGATCCGATCTGATGAAGAAGCTGTGTTTCTAACTGTCTTTAAAGGGAAACTTACTGCCAGGAATACAGATGAAGGTATCGAGCTGAATTTTCCGGTTAATGTACCGGCAGCGGCTGAGTCTTTTGCTGAACTTGAATCTGCACTGGGAATCAAACCTGTTAATTTGTCAGTCACAGATCATCATTATATAATTGAAATGAATTCTGAAGAAGATGTATCAAATGTAAAACCGGATTTTAAAGCTCTTGAAAAACTTGAAAAATACGGAACTATCATAACGGCTGCTGCTGAAAATAAAAATTATGATTTTGTATCAAGATTCTTTGCGCCGGTAAAAGGCATTCCGGAAGATCCGGTAACCGGTTCAGCGCATTGCGTTCTGACTCCTTACTGGAGCAAAAAATTAAATAAGTCTTCGATGAAAGCTTTTCAGGCATCCGAAAGAGGGGGTTATTTGAAAGTTACATTGAAAGACGACAGAGTATTAATTACCGGAAAAGCTTTAACTGTCTTATCCGGTCAGTTATTTGTTTAAATATTAAAAAAAAACCTTAATGTTCTCTATGCTTTATAAACTTATCTTTATATTTTTTTTCCTGCCTGGTATAATTTTTTCACAGATCCGAAATGTCGAGATAACCACTCAGCTAAAAGAAAACTTTTATGATAAAAACGGCTTACCGCTAACAGGTAAAGGCGTAACAATAGGTGACGTGGATTCGGGTATTGATATTTTCAATCCTATGTTCTTCTTGCCGGACGGAGGTGAATTCAGTTTTATAGATGTAGATAAGAATGGAAAATTCACACCTGGCACAGATGCAGTAGATCTAAATAAAAATGGCATTGCGGATAAAAATGAAATACTCGGATACATAGAAATGAGCAACGGAACTTATACCTTGCTCAGAATGGATCCTAAGGAATATAACTCTGACATGGATTTTCTTTTTGCTGATGTAAATGGTAACGGAGTAAGAGATATTGGAATTGAAAACGGTTTCACGGAAAATGATCCTACTTACGGCGAACAGATATTAATTTCAGAAGATAAAAATAATAACAACATTCTGGACATTGATGAGAAATTAATTGCTTTAAAAACTTCCAAAGTAAAATCCATCAGGGAAAAGGACGGGACCATCAGAAGAAGAGGAATAGATCTGATTGAGTATGCTGAACGAGATTCTGTTTTCGGACACGGAACTTCCGTAGCGGGTATGCTGCTTGGCGGGACTCCAGGTTATCAGAAGATTCACGGTATTGCTCCGGATGCAGAGCTGGTAATGGCAATAGTTGAATATGATTACACACCGAGATTTGCAAAACACTTTCCTGAGCTTGTAAGATTTATCAAAGAAGAAAATGCTGATATTCTATTATTTGAGGACGGCGAATGGGGATGGGAATCACTTGACGGCTCGACCGAAGAAGAGATGCTCGTGAGCGAATATGCCCGGGAAGGTATGACTATAATCGGCGGCGCGGGAAATCTTGCCGGAAATAAAATGCATATTAAAGACACTTTGTCTGCAGGAGAAGAAAATACATATACAATTAAAGCTCCAATGACAGTTGAAAGAAAAAAAAATGACGGAGTCTTTGTTTCCTTTTTATGGAAAGACTCTCAGTCAGAAATTACTTTTGAAATTGAAACACCGGATAAAAAAGTGAGTGTACCTTTTAACTCAGGAAGTGAGACGTTGAGAACAAGCGCTTATAATGTTTTTTATTCGAAGGAAGTAACTTCAAAAGGAACTGCGAAAATGATCTTGGGTTTTTCAAAGTCTGACTCCGGTGCAGTTAACGGAGAGTGGAAGATCAAAATAAGAGCTGATAATAATATTGTTGTTGATGGATATGTAGTAGATGTTTCCCAGTCATGGGCAGGATCAACTCACTGGACTTCAAGCGAATATGTTACAGATGAATCAACAATTGTATTTCCTTGTACCGCAGATAGCGTTATTTCCGTCGGAGCTTATGCCGTGAATTACGGCTGGAATGAAAAAATCGGTGAACTTGCTACATACAGTCCGAGAGGATATCTTATAACCGGAAGACCGGGCGTCGATATAACCGCTCCCGGACATTCAACTTTTTCCACAGGTCTGGGAAACAGTTATGTGATATTCAGCGGAACAAGCGCTGCTGCGCCTCACGTGACCGGAGCTGCTGCACTGATGCTTCAGTATGATCCTGCATTAACTCATTCTCTGATAAAATAAATTCTTTTAAAGACAGCGATAAAAGATACTTTCACAGGAGATGTTCCCAATCCGGACTGGGGTTATGGAAAACTGAATAT
>JAGPCH010000042.1 GCA_018058125.1 Ignavibacteria bacterium
GAACAATAACAGCAAGACAGAATACAAAGTCAATCATTCAGTAAGTGTTAAATCAATTATAGATTATTGCATAGAATTAATTGAAGAAAATAAAATGAATTATGTTGAAAAATTTGAAGAGCTAAAAATTTATTGAAATAAAATCCTATACTTATCAGATCTGACAGATAAAAAGATCGAAAAGATATAATCCCAATTCAAAAATTTATGACTCCAAAAATACACCGAAAAGTTCGTTAACTTAATGTCTTTAGCCACAAATGCTTCCCCTTTAAAGTATTTGTTTCGGTTGATACAAAAACGCAATTCAATATTTGTATAACAGCGTTTTCATTTTCCTGTACCCCGTAGAAGATTCGAACTTCTAAAGACAGATTCGTAGTCTGTTGGTTTATCCATTAGCCTAACGGGGCAATTACAATTACAAATCACAAATTACAAATTACAAATTACGGATAGAAATTAATTTTAATTAATTAAATTTTAAAGGTTAATCTTATTGTGTTTATTGAATACAATTAACTCTTCTCTTCGCTTAAGGATGGAGGAGTTGTTAATAAATTTACTTTTCAAATCATAATTCGGATATTCATAAAAATTTTAAATTGAATATTAGAGATCACTCAATTGTTATAGAAAAAACTGCACGGTATTATTCAAATGATCCCATCAGTAAAAAAATTACCACTGCTTGGATAGTCATTCACGGCTACGCTCAGCTTGCTAAAGATTTTATTAAAGAATTTGAATTTCTATCAGGACCTGATGCTCTGATTGTGGCTCCGGAAGGTCTGTCTAAATTCTATTCAAAGAGTAATCCCGCTGCATCATGGATGACCAAAGAAGACAGAGCAAACGAGATCAGTGATTATATTAATTATCTCGAAAAAGTATTTACGGAAGTTAATAATTTATATGATCTGACTTCTTCCGAAATTAATCTTCTCGGCTTCTCACAGGGAGTACATACTGCAACCCGCTGGTTCATTAAAAGCCAATATCATTTTGATAAACTTATCCTGTGTTCATCTGATTTTCCAAAGGACGCAGACTTTCAGGCATTAAAAGAAAAGTTAACACGTTCCGATCTATACTATCTTCAGGGAGGAAATGACAGGATCACTACTCCTGAAAGATTTGTAGATAATATAAATTTAATCAGATCAAATGGAATCTGTGTAAATGATATCTATTTTGATGGACAACATGAAATAAACCCTGAAGCAATTTTAAAAGTAAATCTTACGGGTAAATAAAAAACCATCCTGTATATAAATACAAAATGGTTTCAATAAAATTAAATCAAAAATCAAAGATCCAAAATCAAAGATCTGAATTACTGTCCCAGATAAGCTTTCAGCGCTTTACTTCTCGAAGCCTGTCTTAATCTTCTGATAGCTTTCTCTTTTATCTGTCTGACTCTTTCGCGAGTAAGTTTATATTTATCTCCGATCTCTTCAAGTGTAAGCGGATTCTCTTTTTCCAATCCGTAATACAACTTCACAACTTCTTTTTCTCTTTGCGATAAAGTATCCAGAGCTCTGTCAATTTCAATTCTCAATGAATCTTTCAGCAAAGCAACGTCCGGCATCTTTTCCTGTTTATCAGGCATGATATCAATAAGCTTTGTATCTTCACCGTGTATGCTTGGAGCGTCCATTGAAACGTGTCCGCCCGAATTTTTCAGAGTTTCCTGAACTTCATAAACACTCATATCAAGTTTCTCAGCGATCTCAAGTACGTTTGGCACTCTCTCATTCTTCTGCTCTAATTCGCTGATTGTCTTTGCGATCTTGCTCTTTTGCTGTACAATATTCAAAGGTAATCTTACGACTCTTGACTGTTCTGCTAATGCCTGAAGTATTGACTGTCTGATCCACCATACTGCATAAGATATAAATTTAAATCCTCTTGTCTCGTCAAATTTTTTCGCAGCTTTTATCAAACCTAAATTTCCTTCATTGATCAGATCATTTAATGACAAACCCTGATTCTGATATTGCTTAGCCACACTCACAACGAATCTGAGATTTGCTTTTACAAGCAGATCAAGCGCTTTCTTATCTCCCTTTTTTATTCTTTTCGCACAATCAATTTCCTGTCCTACAGTCAGAGGAGTAGTCTTGCTGATCTCTTTGAGATATATATCAGTGGACTGATTTTCTCTGCTGGTGTATTGTTTACCTAATTTCATGTTATAAAATTTTAACTTTTTTAAAAATTGCTTCCGGAGTGTCGTATTTAAGGATCAGATCTGTATTTATTATTTTGACATCAAATATTTTTGAAATGTCTTTATATCTTTTTCCTTTTGACGTACATAACGGGAGTTTGGTTTCCGAACACATTGCTATTAAAAGTGCATCCCTGTATGTGTTTCCGGTTTTTTTATTTTTAACTGCCTTCATTATCTCGGCTATCTTTACTGAATATCTGAATGGAATTCCGAGTACTCCAATACCATTAAAAACATTCTTTGTTTCCGCCATCTGCTGATCATCCTTACATATTGCAAATACTTCTGATGCATTAATTACAGAAGTATAGCATCCCTGAAAAATTTTTCTGCTTTTATCAAGCAATGATATCTGATCTTTATGTTTTCCTTTAATATGTTCAAAAAAAACATCTGTATCAAAAAATATTTCAAATTTATATTTCAGGCTGTAAATTTAATTTCTTATTTTTAAAGAACACAGATATTAATTAACCATTTTAACTACTAAAAGCCCGACGACTTTATCACCGGGCTTTTGCACATTATTTATGTATAGATCTGGATCCTGCTATTCTATATTACCCAGTAATTCGATTTTGTCCTCTTTATGCAAAGTGACTATAGCCTTTTTTCTGTCAGCCCGGTATCCTTCAAATCTGCCTTTCCTGGTCATCTGAGATTTTTTCTTACCCTTTAAAACCAGAGTTCTGACATGTGAAACCCTTACATTGAATTTTTTTTCAACTGCTCTCTTGATCTCAATCTTGTTCGATTTTATTCCAACTTCAAAAGAATACTGATTCAGGGTCTCCTGAAGCAATGTATTCTTTTCGGTTATTAACGGTTTTACTAATATTGTTTTCATAAAAAATTAAAACTCTTTTTTAAATTAAAATATATAATTGAAAAATTAATTGATCAGGCTTTTGCACAAAACATCAATAGCTGATTTCTGCATAAGTATAAGCTTGTTATTAAGTAGATCATAAGTCGCTGCCTTATCCGAGATCAGTACATTCAATTTTGGAAGATTTCTTCCTGACTTATATACATTATCATTCTTTTCTGAAACTAAAAGGAGAGTCTTCTTTTCATCAATCTTAAGTGATTTGAGAATGTTGGCAAGATCCTTTGTTTTAGGAGCTTCAAAAGAAAAATCTTCAATTATCATGATTTCATTTTCTTTAGCTTTAAAACTAAGAGCGCTCTTACGTGCTAATCTCGCTGCCTTTTTAGGAATGCTTAATTTATATGTGTGAGGTACCGGTCCGAAAATATTACCTCCGCCCACCATGATTGGTGATCTGCTTGTACCCTGTCTTGCACGTCCTGTACCTTTTTGTCTGAATGGTTTTTTACCGCCACCTCTGACTTCGCTTCTGCCCTTTGTCTTACTAGTACCTTGTCTCTGATTAGAGAGATAAGTTCTGACAGACTGATAGATAAGATGCTGATTTGGTTCTATCGCAAATACTTCTTCTGGTAAGCTCACCGTTTCTCCGGATTCCGAACCATCGAGTTTATAAACTTTTAATTCCATTATTATTTTTTATAGATTTCAACAATACCAGAAATAGCTCCAGGTACTGCTCCTTTGATTAAAATAAGATTTGAATCGTTGAAAATTTTTATCACTTTAAGATTTCTTACGGAAATAGTGTCATTTCCCATTCTTCCGGCCATTCTCTGACCTTTGAATACTCTTGAAGGATACGAACTTCCTCCGATAGATCCAGGGGCTCTCTGTCTGTCACTCTGACCGTGTGTTCTCTGACCACCGGCAAAACCGTGACGTCTGACAACACCCTGAAAACCTTTACCTTTGGAAACTCCTGTTACTTTTACAGTATCGCCTTCTTTAAAAAGATCAACATTAACTGTATCGCCTTCTTTAAGATCACCGACCGGAAAATCCCTGAATTCCTTCAGATGTCTAAGCATTGGTGTCTTGGCTTTCTTAAACTTTCCTGCCAGCGGCTTTGTAGTATTCTTTTCTTTTTTTTCTTCAAATCCAAACTGGATTGCTTCATAACCGTCTTTTTCTTTAGTACGGATCTGAGTAATGTAACACGGTCCTGCTTCAATAACTGTGCAGGGAACTGCAACACCATCGGGCTGAAATACAGTCGTCATCCCGATTTTTTTTCCTAAAATACCTGTCATAATTTTTGTAATTATACTTTAATTTCTATATCTACTCCACCGGGAGGATCTAATTTAGTCAGTGCATCGATCGTCTTGTTTGACGAATTCAGAATGTCTATTAATCTTTTATGTGCACGGGTCTCAAACTGCTCCCTTGATTTTTTATCAACATGGGGAGACCTTAGTACTGTGTAAATGTTTTTCTTTGTAGGTAACGGTATTGGACCGCTTACGATTGCACCGGTAGATTTGATCGTTTTGATGATTCTCTCTGTCCATTTATCCAATAAAGAGTGATCGTAAGACTTTAACTTGATTCTGATTTTTTGTGATGCCAACTTAAATTGTTTTTTTTATTCTTAAAAATTATAAATATTAGTCTATTATTTTTGTTACAACACCTGCACCAACTGTTCTTCCGCCTTCTCTGATAGCAAATTTTAATCCGTCTTCCATAGCAATCGGTGTAATTAATTCGATGACAAGTTTCTCAACGTTATCACCCGGCATTACCATCTGAACTGTCTCTGGCAAGTGAACTACACCAGTTACGTCTGTTGTTCTGAAATAAAACTGAGGTCTGTAATTAGTACTGAACGGAGTATGTCTTCCACCCTCTTCTTTAGCTAATATATAAACCTGAGCTTCAAATTTTTTGTGAGGAGTAATTGATCCTGATTTAGCAAGAACCATTCCTCTTTCAATTTCAGTTTTATCCACACCTCTTAATAATAATCCGCAGTTGAATCCTGCTACTGCTTCATCCAGTTCTTTATTAAACATCTCTGCACCTGTTACAACTGTCTTTTTCTTTGCACCAAGACCGATCAATTCTACTTCCTCACCAACTTTTACTTTACCTCTTTCAATTCTACCAGTTGCTACTGTACCTCTTCCGGTTATTGAGAAAACGTCCTCAACCGGCATCAGGAATGGCTTATCAATATCTCTTTCAGGTTGCGGGATATATGAATCAACTGCATCCATCAGATTGAATATACACTGTAATCTTTCATCATCAGCTGTAGCTGCCGGATCTACTCCTGCTTCCATAGCTTTTAAAGCGCTTCCTCTTACGATTGGAATATCATCCCCCGGATAATCATAGCTGTTCAATATATCTCTTAATTCTGATTCAACAACTTCTAAAAGTAATTCAGCATCTTCTTCGGTTTTTTCCTGCTGATAAATAATATCAACTTTATTCAGGAATACTGTTAATGCAGGAACCCCTACCTGTCTTGCAAGAAGGATATGCTCTTTTGTCTGTGGCATTGCTCCGTCAGTTGCAGCAACCACAACAATAGCTCCGTCCATCTGAGCAGCACCTGTGATCATATTTTTGATATAATCGGCGTGACCCGGACAATCAACGTGTGCATAGTGTCTCTTTTCTGTTTCATATTCAACGTGAGCAGTTGCAATCGTGATTCCTCTTGCTCTCTCTTCCGGCGCTTTATCAATTGAATCAAAAGCTCTTACTTTTGAAAAACCTTTTTTTCCCAAAGCCATTGTGATAGCTGCGGTTAATGTTGTCTTTCCATGGTCAACGTGACCGATTGTTCCTATGTTAATGTGCGGTTTACTAGCACTATATTTCTCTTTAGCCATTACTTAATTCTCCTTAAAGCTGATTTATATTATTAATTAATTATTTTTATTTTTATTGTCTTTTAAATGTTTATTTAAAATTGAACATTTAAAATTGAACATTTATAATTAAATATAGTGGGTCAGGGAGGAATTGAACCTCCCACCTCGTGCTTATAAGGCACGCGCTCTAACCATCTGAGCTACTGACCCGCGATGGAAACTATTTACATTCCAAAATAATCTTTTGAATGAAAACCGTTTTATAGAACGACTTAATGTGTCTGATATACGAGTTATATTCCGCTAAGCGAAACTGACCCTCTTATTATTTTAAAGAACTTTTATACATATATTGCTCGCCGGCTAAATATTTCCTTTAGCTGACTTTTTCTTTGCCTTTTATTTTCTCAATGATCTGCTCAGATATACTCTTAGGCGCTTCATCATAATGCGAAAACTGCATTGTGTAAATAGCTCGTCCCTGAGTCATCGATCTCATTGTAGTTGCATAACCGAACATCTCTGACAGCGGCACTAATGATTTTATCACCTGTGCATCACTTCTCTGTGACATTCCTTCAATTCTTCCTCTTCTGGAACTAAGATCACCCATAACATCTCCCATGTATTCTTCCGGAGTTACTACTTCTACTTCCATGATCGGCTCAAGTAAAACAGGATTTGCCTTTCTTGCGCCTTCTTTAAATGCCATGGATCCTGCGATCTTAAATGCCATCTCCGAAGAGTCAACATCGTGAAACGATCCGTCAAATAGTCTAACCTTTATATCCTCAACAGGATAACCTGCAAGAACACCATTTTTCATTGCCTCTTCGATACCTTCTGATACCGGATTAATATATTCTTTCGGAATGGATCCTCCGACAATTCCGTTCTCAAAAATGAATCCTTTTCCTTTTTCATTTGGCTCTAATTCGATCCAAACATGTCCAAACTGTCCTCTACCACCAGATTGTCTTACAAACTTTCCTTCCTGTGTGACTTTCTTCTTAATCGTCTCTTTATAAGCAACCTGAGGATTTCCTACATTTGCCTCTACTTTGAATTCTCTTTTTAATCTGTCAACAATGATATCCAAATGAAGCTCGCCCATTCCCGAGATAAGTGTCTGACCAGTTTCTTCGTCAGTCTTTACTCTGAATGTAGGATCCTCATCAGATAGCTTGGATAATGACTCACCAAGTTTGTCCTGATCAGCTTTTGTCTTCGGCTCAATTGCAATCGAAATAACAGGTTCCGGAAATGAGATTTTCTCCAGTACGATCGGATCACTCTCATCACATAATGTATCTCCGGTCTTTGTGTTTTTTAAACCCACCGCTGCTGCAATATCACCGCAATATACTTCTTTAATGTCTTCTCTGCTGTTAGCATGCATCTGCAACAGTCTGCTGAATCTTTCTTTCTTATGTGAAATAGAATTATAAACATAACTTCCTGCTTCTGCCTTACCTGAATAGACTCTGAAGAATGTAAGCTTTCCGACAAAAGGGTCAGTCATTATTTTAAAAGCAAGTGCTGTGAATTTTTCCTCATCAGTGACTTTTCTTACTACATGATCATCAGTATGATAATGATGACCTTCTACATCACCTACGTCCGAAGGCGAAGGAAGAAGATCAATTACTCTGTCTAATAGACTTTGCACGCCTTTATTTTTAAAAGATGATCCGCATAAAACAGGGATGATCTTTACTTCAATAGTTGCTTTTCTTAATACAGCGACTATCTCCTGTTCACTGATTTCCTGTCCGTCAAGAAACTTCTCAAGCAATGAATCATCAACATCCGCTACTGCTTCCAGTAATTTATGTCTGTACTCATTTGCCTGCTCTATCAATGATTCAGGAATTTCAACATCTTCAAATGTAGCTCCAAGATTTTCATCATTATACATTCTCGCTTTCATTGTGATCAGATCAATAATACCGGTAAATAATGCACCCTGTCCGATTGGAAGCTGGATAGGTACTGCATTTGCTTTCAATCTGTCCTTCATCATGTTTATACCGTTGAAAAAGTCAGCGCCTGTTCTGTCCATTTTATTTACAAAAGCAATTCTCGGTACTTTATATTTATCCGCCTGTCTCCAAACTGTTTCTGACTGCGGCTCTACGCCTCCGACTGAACAGAATAAAGCAACCGCTCCGTCAAGAACCCTTAAAGATCTCTCTACTTCTGCTGTAAAATCAACGTGTCCCGGTGTATCAATAATATTGATCCTGTGATCATTCCATGAACATGTAGTAGCCGCTGAAGTGATAGTAATACCTCTTTCTTTCTCCTGCTCCATCCAGTCCATCGTAGCTGCACCTTCATGCACTTCACCAATCCTGTGTAATCT
>JAGPCH010000043.1 GCA_018058125.1 Ignavibacteria bacterium
ATTGAAAACAGTGAATGGCTTGAATCACTTGATTACATTTTACAGTCACAGGGACCGCAGAGAGTTTCAGAGCTTTTAAGAAAGCTTCAGATATATGCCCAGGAGCATGGAGTAGAAATTCCGTTTACTGCAAATACACCATATATAAATACCATTCCCGTTGAAAAACAGCCGCCATATCCCGGCAGCCGTGAGATTGAAAGAAGGATCAAAAGTATATTAAGATGGAATGCCATGGCTATGGTAGTTCGTGCAAACAGGGAGTTAAGCGGCATAGGCGGTCACATTTCGACTTATGCATCAGCAGCAACACTTTACGAAGTAGCATTCAATCATTTTTTCAGAGGAAAAGAAGATCCAAGCGGCGGGGATATCATATATTTTCAGGGACACGCAGCGCCGGGTATTTACGCACGGGCTATGCTTGAAGGAAGAATTACTGAAACCGATCTGAAAAATTTCAGACGGGAGCTCTCTTCCGAAAGAGGTCTGTCATCTTATCCGCATCCCTGGCTGATGCCGAAATTCTGGGAGTATCCTACTGTGTCAATGGGACTCGCTCCGATCATGTCCATTTATCAGGCAAGATTCAACCGATATCTTGAAGACAGAAGCATTAAAGATACATCCAAACAAAAAGTATGGGCATTTCTTGGTGATGGTGAGACAGATGAACCGGAATCCTTAGGTGCGATCACATTAGCCTCAAGGGAAAAACTTGACAATTTAATATTTGTAATTAATTGTAATCTTCAGCGGCTTGACGGACCGGTAAGAGGAAACGGAAAGATCATACAGGAGCTTGAGGCAATATTCAGAGGAGCAGGATGGAATGTAATTAAAGTGATATGGGGAAGTGACTGGGATCCGCTTCTGGCAAAAGATGAAAACGGTTTGCTGGTCGATAGAATGGATGAAGTAGTCGACGGTCAGTTTCAGAAATATATAGTTTCAACCGGTGATAAGATAAGAAGAGATTTCTTCGGAAAAGATCTCAGGTTAATGGAGCTTGTAAAAAATCTTTCTGATGAGCAGATCCGGAAACTTAAGCGGGGAGGACATGATCCGGAAAAAGTATATACTGCATATAAAGCCGCAATGGAGCACAAAGGTTCACCGACGGTAATACTCGCTCAGACTGTTAAAGGATACGGACTTGGCGAAGCAGGAGAAGGTAAGAATATTACTCATCAGCAGAAAAAATTAAATGAGCAGGAACTGAGAGAATTCAGAAGCAGATTCGGAATTCCCATTTCAGATGAAGAAGTTGCCGAAGCTCCGTTTTACAGGCCTTCGGAAGACAGTGAAGAGATAAAATATTTGATGGACAGAAGAAAATCTCTTGGCGGATTTGTACCAAAAAGAGAAGCTGAAAGATCTCCGGCGCTGAAAATTCCTGGAGATGAATTCTTCAAGGAATTTTATCAGGGTAACGGTGACAGAGAAGTAGCATCGACTATGGCATTTGTACATTTACTGACCAAACTTTTAAAAGATAAGAATATCGGAAAGAATATTGTTCCGATCGTACCTGATGAAGCCAGAACGTTTGGAATGGAATCATTATTCAGAATGGTTGGGATCTATTCGCACAACGGGCAGATCTATGAACCCGTTGACAAAGAAAGTCTTCTTTATTATAAGGAACAAAAAGACGGACAGATTCTTGAAGAAGGAATTACGGAAGCCGGCTCTATGTCATCATTCATAGCAGCGGGAACTTCCTATTCCACTCACGGAGTCAACATGATTCCCTTCTTTATTTTTTATTCAATGTTCGGATTTCAGAGAATTGGAGATCTTATCTGGGCAGCTGCAGACTGCAGAACACGCGGATTCCTTGTAGGTGGAACTGCCGGAAGAACAACACTGAGCGGAGAAGGTCTTCAGCATCAGGACGGTAATTCACACATACTTGCATTGCCTGTTCCGAATCTAAAAGCTTATGATCCGACATATGCTTATGAGATCGCTGTCATAGTCAAAGATGGTATGAAGAGAATGTATGTAGATCAGGAAGATATATTTTATTATTTAACTGTAATGAACGAGACATACAAAATGCCGCCTATGCCTAAAGGTTGCGAAGAAGGTATTTTAAAAGGCATATACAAATTTTCAAAATCAAAAAATACAAAATCAAAAATAAAAGCTCATCTTTTCGGAAGCGGTACTATTCTGAATGAATCAATAAAAGCACAGGAAATTCTTGAGAAAAAGTATAATGTATCAGCTGATGTATGGAGTGTTACCAGTTATAAGGAATTGTATATGGATGCAACAGCAGCAGAAAGAACTAATATGCTGAATCCCGGAAAGACAGTTACGCCTTATATAAGTAAAGTTCTTGACAAGGAAGAAGGTGTATTCATTGCTGCATCTGATTATCTGAAAGCATTGCCTGCTACAATCACAAAATGGATACCCGGTGAATTTTATTTCCTCGGCACCGATGGTTTCGGAAGAAGTGACGGAAGAGATCAGTTGAGAGATTTCTTTGAAGTCGATCACAGATATATTGTTATTGCGACTTTAAATGCTTTGGCGAAAGAGAAAAAAATAAAAGTGGATGTAGTGGAAAAAGCCATAAAAGATTTTGAACTGGATAAGAAAAAGCCTAATCCCGTAAATGTATAGTAACTCAAAAAAAATTGTGAATTGAATTCTACATTAAATATATTTAAAAATTTTAATTTATATGATAAAAGAAATAAAGCTACCGGAAGTTTCAGATAATGTCGAAACCGGAGATGTAATAAAAGTACTTGTTAAGGTTGGAGATAAAATAACAGTTGATCAGCCGATAATCGAACTCGAGACTGATAAAGCAAGTTTTGAAGTTCCGTCTTCAGAAAGCGGGACAGTTAAAGAAATAAATGTTAAACAGGGAGATATCATTAAGATTGGAGCGGTGATACTTAAGGTTGAAACAAATGGTGCAGATGCTGCAGCTAAGAGCGAGGAAAAACCAAAGATTGAAAAAGTCCCGGATAAAGAAGAAGGAGCTTCAAAAAATGATACAGAAGATCTTAACAGGAAAAGCACAGTCGTACTTACATCTGAGAATGTTGAGTTCAAAAAGAAAGATCCGGAAGAGTTAAAATTAAAAAGAGATTCTGAAAAGCAAAAAGAAGAAACCGTCAGACAGAGTACAGCCCCCGCTTCGCCTTCTGTAAGAAGACTTGCGCGTGAGCTTGGAGTGGATGTAAACAATATAAACGGGACGGGAATTTCCGGTCGTATCTCTGAAGAAGATGTAAAGCTATATGTAAAAGATAAAATGAATTCTGATTCAGGAGGAGGCACCGCAGCCCAAAGATCTTTGCCTGATTTTAACAAATGGGGAGAGACAGATGTACAGGCAATGTCAAAAGTCAGAGCCATCACAGCTGAAGCAATGAATTACGCATGGTCAGCAATCCCTATGGTCACGCAGTTTGATAAAGCTGACATTACTCAACTCGAAATATTCCGGAAAAAGAATTTAAAGAAAGTTGAGTCAGCAGGCGGAAATCTTACAATCACGTCTATACTTGTAAAAGTATGTGATGAAGCGATAAGAAAATTCCCTCAGTTTAATACAAGTATTGATCTTCAGAAAAAAGTGATCATTTATAAAAAATATTTTAACATAGGTGTGGCAGTTGATACAGACAGAGGTCTGCTTGTTCCGGTCATAAAAAACACTGACAGAAAATCCATAATGCAAATATCGGCAGAGCTTAATGAATTAGCCGAAAAAGCGCGGACTAAAAAGATCACTCCCGATGAAATGGATGGAGGTAATTTTACAATTTCTAATCTCGGCGGAATTGGCGGAACAGGTTTCACTCCGATAGTTTATTCTCCGCAGGTTGCTATTCTTGGTGTTTCGAGAGGCAGTATAGAACCCGTTTATGTTAATGAAGAATTTCAGGCAAGAATGATGCTTCCTCTCACACTGACTTACGATCACAGGATCATAGACGGTGCTGATGCGGCAAGATTTCTCAGATGGATCTGTGAAGCGCTTGAGAATCCTATGTCGATGTTGCTTTGATTTTTGATTTTTGATTTTTGAAAAATAAGTCTTTATTCTTCAACATTCTTAGGGTTAATTTTTCTGAGAGCTTTTTTACCGGAGACAATCTTTTTTTCCTGTAATCTTTTTTCTTTATCGGCTTTCGAAAGTTTTACTTTTTTTCTGACTTTTTCTTTTTCAAGAGCTTTACGGGTAATTTCATAAAACTTTTTTAACGCCTTATATTTATTTAGTATCTGAGATCTTTCGGACTGAGAAGTAATCTTAAGAATGCCTTTTTTATCAATTCTGTTTTTAAGTTTCGACAACAATCTTTCCTTTTCATCATCACTTAAAAAAACTGAATCCGGAATGTTAAAATTTAATTCGATCTTGGTTTCAACTTTATTAACATTCTGCCCGCCTTTCCCACCACTGCGGGAAGACTTAAATTCAAACTCACTCTCAATATTTCTGTCCTGTAAAATCAACTTTCTATTATATATTAACTACTAACCATTAACTACTAACTATTAATTTTTAACTATCTCTTAGGTTTGTATACATGCGTACTCTGTCCAAAGAAAATTTCAGCTGATTCCATAATAGTCTCTGAAAGTGTAGGATGCGGATGAATAGTCAGTTTCAGGTCTGTTGCATTTGCTCCCATTTCTACTGCAAGCACACCTTCTGAGATTAGATCACCTGCTCCGGGTCCAGCTATACCAACACCAAGTATCCTTTCGGTCTTCGGATCAATGATAAGTTTTGTAAGACCGTCTGTTCTGCCGATACTCATTGCTCTTCCGGATGCAGCCCATGGAAACTTAGCGACAGCTACTTCAATGTTCTTTTCTTTAGCTTCTGATTCTGTAAGTCCGCACCATGCTATTTCAGGATCTGTGAATACAACGGCCGGAATTGCTTTTGGTTCGAAGAAGGCTTTTTTTCCTGCAATTACTTCAACAGCCGTTCTTCCTTCATGAGAAGCTTTATGAGCAAGCATGGGTTCACCGACAACGTCTCCGATTGCAAAAATATTTTTATCCGATGTCCGTAGTTGTTTATCTACTTCAATAAATCCTTTCTCATTAATTTTAACATTCGTATTCTCAAGTCCGAGATTTTCTGAATTAGGTTTTCTGCCTATTGATATCAGTACTTTATCGAATATCTTTTCACTTTTCTTAGTATCTTTATCTTCAAAATAAACTTTAATTCCTTTTTTCACTTCCTCAAGTTTAAGGACCTTGGTATTTGTTAATATAGATTCAAATAATGGAGTGATCCTTTTTGACAAAACTGTTACAAGATCCGCATCAGCTCCATTTAATAATCGGGGAAGCATTTCAGCTACAGTGATCTTTGTACCAAGAGTTGCATATACAGTTCCGAGCTCAAGTCCAATGTAACCTCCTCCTAATACCAGCATCGATTTCGGAATATCCTTAATGTCCAGAGCCGATGTAGAATCAAGTATTTTATCAGATTTAATATCAAAAGATGGGATGACTGTAGGATGGGAGCCTGTAGCAATGATCACATTTTCAAATTCCAATACTTCTTTTTTATTATTTTCACCCGTAACTTCTATGGAATCTGAATTTAAAAATTTAGCATAACCTTTTATATATTCAATTTTTCTGACTTTGCTGATCTGTCCAAGTCCGGATGTTAATTTTTTAACAATATCATTCTTCCATGACCTCATTTTTTTTACATCGATAACGGGCTTTGAAAATTTTACTCCAAATGATTTAGCTTCTTCAGATTCTGAAATTACTTTTGCAGTATGAAGTAATGCTTTTGATGGTATACAACCTTTATAAAGGCATACACCTCCGGGATTATCTTCAGTATCAACTAATGTTGTATTAATTCCAAGATCTGCAGCCAGGAACGCTGCCGCATAGCCTCCCGGACCTGCACCAATGACTATTAATTGTTTTTTGCTCAAAATCACACTTTTGTTTATTTAAAATAGTTTTATTCATTATACTGAAAAGATATTTAATATCCAAATGATTTTTTTAGATAAAACAATATTTTAAATTACTTAAATTAATACATTAGATATATTGTAGAATTTATATATATTGTTGACAGTTAAAAACCTAAAGAAAGGAAAAAATGAAACTAATAAAATACTTGTTTTTTATTTTGGTATTTGCTTCTGCAGGGTATGCGCAGAATGTAAAAATTACCGATTTCAAAATACCTGTAAGCACAGCCAAACAATTTCTTGTTGGCGGTAACTGGAACTGGGCACAGACAGGTGATTCTGTTACAACAAATCAGTTCAATGTAAATGCTGATTACAATCAGTTTTACACATCTTTACCATATTCATGGGATCTTACCATTAACGGTAATCTGCAACAAAAATATGCAGATTCATTGGATGCAAGATACAACTTTGTTGGAAATATCAATAAATACTTCTCCAACAACGGAGCTTCATTTTTCTATGTCGGAGCTACTTCAAGCTATCTGAGACAAATTGAATTCGGCATTGAAGACAGACCTCAGATCGCCGTTACAACCGGTCTCGGTTATGGAAGACTGGTAAATGCAACTGCAATGGCAAAAGCGGTAAGAATCGACCAGGATATGAAAAAATATGGCATAACTACTGCCTATATGTCAAAAACCACTATGCAGACAATTGCTGCTATTATCGACAAAGAAAGCGAATATAAGAATCAGTACAAATCTATCTATGAATACAAAATTGTTGGTGATATTTTAAAAGAAATAGAAAATTCAGGTGTTGCTGGCGACTTTGTTAACAGTTCGCTTTCTTATTTCAGAGTCAGAGAAGTTCTTTTTGGAATAAATCAGTTTATTAATCCAAGATATTATGGCGGAGATGTAAGATTAGGTGTTGGCTACACTTTGTTATCCCGAAATGATTCTTTAGCTAATAACGGATTCATGAACTTACAGGGAAGATATTCATACCCGTTAGATTTGAATCAGCAAATAAATCTTGTTGCAGGAGTTAGAACTCCGTTTGATTCATTGTATGGTACTCTTTATGAAGGAACTGGCGTTGCGAGTTATTCTTATAATCTTACAAACAGAATTTCCTTTATAGCCGGTTATACAATTAATTTACTTCAGCAGGTAAATGATCAGGTAATAGATACTTCCGGAGCAATTCTAACCAGAGGAACATTACAGGATTTTTCTGTAGCAAATCATCTCTTTAATGCAGGATTTAATTTCTATCTTGAAAATTATATTACATTATCAATAAATGCAGGATTATCTAAAGAACATGCTAGAAAATCCGACTACTTTACAAACGTAGGTGCTATATTTACAGTGTTCTAAACAAACCCATAATTAATTAATCACTACTTGCAGACAGCGCAGATTTTATTTGCGCTGTCTTTTTTTATATCCTTTCTGCTTTTCCGGTTAACTTTATTCCGATTATCTTTTTTCCGGAAATAATAAAATCAACTATTAAATATTCACCGGATTTAGTCAGTACCTTTACAGGTTTCACCTGTTTCTTTAAAATATAAAATATGATCGCTGATGATATCGCGCCTGTCCCGCAGGCAAGTGTTTCACCTTCTACTCCTCTTTCATAGCTTCTGATCTCAAGTTCACCTTCATCTGCAGAAATAATTTTCACAAAATTTACATTTGCTCCTTCAGGCATAAGATCCTTATGCATTCTGATATTTTTTCCCCATTCATTAATATTCACTTCTTCAAGACTTTTTACAACCGGCTTTTCAATTTCATCAATGAATACAACTACATGCGGGGATCCGCAATCTACAAAAGAACTGTTAAGCAATTCCCACCACTCCTGAAAATGCACCTTTAGTTTAAAATTTGTCTTTACAAAAACAGGAGGTGGAAATAAAACTGATATCTTTCCATCTTCCAAAATTTCACATTTGTATATATTACCGACGGCTTCTATTTTTAAGGAAATGTTTGCGGATAATTTATTTTCTTCTATATATTTTACAGTACATCTCAAACCATTTCCGCAAAGAGCATCTCCGGTTCCGTCTTTATTGAAATAATTCATTTTGAAATCCCCGGTCAAAGATTTTTCAACAAAGATAACTCCGTCCATTTCCGGAGCATCTTTACAAAATTTAATAACTTCATTTTTACGATCTGTGATCTGACCGGACAGATTGTTTAAAATTATAAACTTATTGCCTGCTCCTGAATATTTCTGAATCATTAGTTGAACACTCCTCTGTTATTTGTTTGTTTGCTTACTTTGATGTCTCTTAGCTGCGGCGCTTTGATTCTGACT
>JAGPCH010000044.1 GCA_018058125.1 Ignavibacteria bacterium
ATTTAAGAAAATGAATAATATTTTTGAGGGCATTAAGAAAGTTCACTTGATAGGTGTAGGCGGAATCGGAATGAGCGGAATTGCTGAATATCTTCTCAGAAAGGATTATGAAGTGACGGGAAGTGACATGACAGCAAGTATGATCACGGGAAGGCTGGTAAATCTTGGCATACAATGTTTTGAGGGACACAGGGAAGAAAACTTACCGGATGATACAGAGCTTGTGATATACTCTGCTGCCGTCAAAGAAGATAATCCTGAGTTTAAGAAAGCATTAAGACTGAATATTAAAGTTGTAAAAAGAGCTGAGGCTTTGGGAAGCATAGTTAATGATAAGTATCTGATCTCAGTAAGCGGTACACACGGAAAGACGACCACAACAGCAATGATAGCAAAAGTATTAATTGAGAACGGAATTGATCCTACGGTATTTGTTGGAGGTTTAAGTGATTTTCTTGAAGGCGGTTCTTCAAGGATAGGAAACAGTAATATAGCCGTAGTCGAAGCAGATGAATATGACAGAAGTTTTTTACAGCTAAGATCGGATGTAATAGTTATTACAAACATAGAAGCAGATCATCTTGACATTTATGAAGATCTTGAGGACATAAAGAACTGTTTTTTAAAATTTATTGAAATGAGCAAAGAGAATGTGAACATAATTGCCTGCGGAGATGATGCAAATGTAAGAGATACTCTTAAAGACATTCAGGGAGTCAACTATTACGGATTTGGAAATGCAAATGAGTTCGTGATTCATGAGCCGGGATACAGTACCAGAACCATTGGTTATAAACTTAACAATGCTGATCTCAGAATTAAAGTACCGGGCGATCATAATGTGCTTAATTCCGCTGCCGCATTTATTGTGTCAAAAGTGTTTGGTATAAATTATGAGAAATTTAATCAGTCAATGAAAACTTTTTACGGTGTAAAGAGAAGACTGGAATTAAAATACGAAAACGGTATAAGGGTTTATGATGACTATGCGCATCATCCGTCGGAAGTCTCGGCAACTCTTGATGCGATTAAAAAACAAGGTCCGGGAAGGATCATCACTGTATTTCAGCCGCATCTGTATTCCCGTACAAGAGATTTTTATAAGGAATTTGGAAAGTCATTTGAGTTAACGGATTATCTTTTGCTGGCAAAAATATATCCGGCAAGGGAAACTGAAATTGAAGGCATAACAAGTGATCTGATCCTTGATGAATATCTTAAGATCAAACCGGGAAAAGAAGGAGCTGAGTCAGGGTTTTATTTCGAAGATAGAAAGATGATAATGAAAAAACTCGAAGAGACGGTAAAAGAAGGTGATGTTATTATTTTTCAGGGTGCTGGTGATGTTACCGATCTGTGTTCTGAATATGTAAAGATGATGAAAGAAAAATTTAATTTTAAAGTGCCATTATGAGAAGCGGTAAAGTTATTTTAGCTCTTACGATATTTTTTATTGCGCTTATCGCGATCCTTTCAGTAAAATGGAGAAGCGAAACGGAAATAAATAAAATTACTATTACCGGAAATTATACAATAAGCAGGGAAGAAATACTGAACGCAGCGAGGATCAGCGATTCGTCAGCTATCACTGAAGAGGTCAATATTGATCTGATCCGCAACAGGATTTCGAATCATAAAGAAATTAAAAAAGTGTTTGTAAGTCTGGAATTGCCTTCAGAATTAAAAATTGAAATTATTGAAAGAAGACCGGTCGCAGTCATAAACGGAGAAAATGAAATAATGCTTGTGGATGATGAACTCGAAATTTTTCCGTTTAAGAATGCCGTAAAAATGTATGATCTGCCTGTAATTAGCGGAGTGAGGACAGAACTCAAACCTGATCCTGCTAACAGGTACAACAAGGAAGATCTGAGACTTGCTCTTTTCCTTATTCTTAACACATACCGGACAAGCAAGGCTACCTATAATTTTATATCAGAGGTCAGTCTTTCGGATACTGATAAGGTTATAGTCTATATGGCTGAAGATTCGAGTCCGTTCTATTTTCCAAAGAAAACAAATGAAAGCATTTCCAACACTGAGTATCAGGAGTTATTGCTGAACAGAATAGTAGTATTTGAAAATTATCTAAAACAATCACTTGATGACCATCTTAGGAAAGATATAAAATATGTTGATCTGAGGTATGAGAATAAAGTAATATTAAACTCAAATAATTAAAAATGGCCAAGAAGAAGAGAAAAATTAATTCTGAATTCAATGATGATGAGATCATAGTCGGACTGGATGTTGGTACGACAAAGATCTGTGTAATAGTAGCAAGAATAAAAGATGAGAATAATATTGACATACTTGGAATCGGCAAAGCGCCTTCTTTTGGACTGCACAGAGGAATTGTAGTAAATCCGAATAAGACTTCGGACAGCATAAGGCGTGCAATAGAAGAAGCGGAATTGAATTCAGGAGTAAACATTAATTCAGTATCCGTTGGTATTGCAGGTCATTATATAAGGTGTATTCAGTCCGGAAGTATAATAGGTATTAACAATGCCGACAGGATCATTCAGGAAGAAGACATTGCAAGACTGATAGAGCAGGCTAAGATAATGAAGATGCCGAGTGATACTACGATCATTGACGTAATTCCGCAGGAATATATCATTGACGGCAAGGACGGGATCTATGATACTCCTGTCGGGATGTTTGGAATTAAGCTAGAAGCAAAAGTAAATATTATAACCGGACTGGTATCTTCAATTGACGATCTGTCGAAATGTGTGACAAGCTGCGGAATAGATATAGATGATATAGTACTCGAACCAATAGCATCATCTTATTCAGTCCTTGACGAGACTGAGAAAAAAGTCGGAGTAGCAATGATAGATATTGGAGGCGGGACTTCTGACATAGCAGTCTTTAAAAAAGGAGTATTGAAATATACCGCAGGAATAGGGATCGCCGGTAATCTTGTGACAAATGATATAATAGAAGCTCTTGGCATTTCTGAAACAGAAGCCGAAAGAATAAAACGTGAATACGGTTATGCCATGGTATCGGAGATACTTAATGATGATGAGATAGTAGTGGAAGCTATAAAAGGAAAAGTGCCTAAGAGAACTAGTAAGAGTATTCTTGCCCGTATAATACAGGCGCGTATGCAGGATATTTTTGAACTGTCTGCAATTGAAATTCAAAATTCCCAGATCTCAAAAGAGCTTCATGCCGGAGTGATAATCACAGGCGGCGGATCTTTGATAAAGGGTACAAAAGAGTTAGCAGAGAATATTCTCGGTATGGAAGTGAATCTCGGTATTCCCACAGGGTTAAAGGGCGGTCTTATAAAAGAAGTTGAAAGTCCTATATTTGCAACCGGAGTTGGCCTTGTATTGCACAGATTAAAAAGCATGAATGACATTACAAAATTATCTGAATTTAAAAAAGAAAATAAAAGAAAATCATTAACTGTATCGGGAATATTTAAAAAGATACAGCAATGGTTTGATGAACTTTAACAATAAACCCAAATATTGAAAAAATTTAAAATTAATAACATAATTTCCGTAAACCGGAGAAAGGAAAAGCAAAATGGCAATTAAATTATCAGACAGCATCCACAGCGGAGCAAAGATAAGAGTTGTGGGAGTAGGCGGCGGCGGCGGTAATGTTTTAAACTCCATGCTTGATAAAGGAATTGAAGGAGTTGAATTTATTGCTGTAAACACCGATACTCAGGCTCTGCAGATGAATTCTGCCGAAAAGAAGATCCAGATCGGAAGAGGTATAACTAAAGGTCTGGGTACAGGTATGAAGGATGAAGTTGGCTATAAAGCAGTCGAAGAAAGCAGAGATGAAATTGAAGAAGCGCTTGAAGGCAGTGATATGGTATTTGTCACAGCCGGAATGGGCGGAGGAACGGGAACAGGCGGAGCGCCTGCAGTAGCGAGAATTGCAAGAAGCATGGGTGCTTTGGTCATAGCTATTGTGACTAAGCCTTTTACATTTGAAGGTAAGCCTAGAATGGAACTGGCAAACAGAGGGCTGGAAAAACTTAAGAATGAAGTTGACAGTCTGATCATTATTCCGAATCAGAATATACTCAGCATAATCTCCAAAGATCTTCCAAAGAACCGCGCATTCGAACTTGCCGACAGAGTACTCTATAATGCAGCAAGAGGCATTTCTAAGATCATTACTGATACAGGTGAGATCAATGTTGATTTTGCTGACGTCAGAACCATCATGGAAGACATGGGAGATGCCATGATAGGTACAGGTATTGCTACAGGTGAAAACAGAGCTGAAAGAGCTGCTAATGATGCATTGGTAAATCCTGTACTTGATGAAATAGATATAGCAGGCTCAAAATGCGTTCTGGCAAACATTTGCAGTAACGGAAATATAACCATGGGTGAGATAGAAAGAATAAACGAGATAATTCAGAATGCTGCCGGCGAAGATGCAAAATATATATTCGGTCTTGTAGATGATGTGAAAATGGCTGAAGAAATAATGGTTACTGTAATCGCTACAGGATTCAACAAACATGCAGCTGAAATTACAACGAGTGAAGTGAATTCTCCGGATAATTCTGCACGGGAAACAAAGCAGTACAAAGAACTCTCTAACTCCGGAAGGATCACAGTTTTACCTAATCATGATGAACTTCATACATTTGATACTCCGGGTTATAAAAGAAGAGAAGTCAAATTAAACGAGGATTTAAGTGAAAATCTTAAGAAGAAAACTATCGATGAAGATTTTGATGAAAACGATGGCTTTGAGGATCTTGAAAATTCAGAATATGATGAATATTCAAAACCTGCATTTTTAAGAAGACAGATGGATTAGGCCTGTATGTTTTAAAAATAAATAATTTATAAAAATATATTTAAAACTTTAGCCTTTTAATAGGAGCAGTAAAATTCTAAATTAGAGAAATTCAAACAGACAAGGAATTCAATGAAATCAGTAAAAGCTGATCTGCATCTCCATACAAATTATTCCGATGGGAAGCTTACACCTTTTCAGCTTATTGATCTTTCAATAAAATCCGGTCTGTCTATAATCAGCATTACTGATCATGACAATGTAAATGCATTGGAGCAAGCTGTTGAATATGGTAACCAGAAGGGCATACAGGTCATTCCTGGAGTGGAGATAAGCGCTGATCTTGATGATCAGGAAGTACATATCTTAGGATACTTTATAGATTATAAGAACCAAAAAATGCTTGAATTTCTTTCAGCTTCGAGAGAACTGAGAATTAACAGGAATGAAAAGATCGTCCGGAAACTCAATGAGATGGGAAGTAACATTAACTTTAATGACATAAGAGTAAAAGCCGGAGCAAAGACTTCCATCGGCAGACCTCATATAGCAATGGAGTTAAATGAAGAAGGATTTGTAAATTCATATTATGATGCATTCATAAAATATATAGGTGACGGTAAACCTGCATTTGTAAAAAAGCCCAATCCAAAATCAGCGGAAGTAATAAAGATCATCTCTGAAATGGGAGGATTATCATTTATTGCGCATCCGGGCAAGCTTGTAAGAGATGGCTTGCTGATGCGGCTGATTCAGGAAGGACTTGACGGGATTGAGATTATTCATCCTTCCCATTCTAAAGAAGATATTGAATATTTTTCCGCTATGGCTGCTGAACATTTTTTGCTGACGAGCGGTGGTTCTGATTATCACGGCGGGGTAAAAAATGACGGTAAAAATTTCGGAAAATTTTGCATAACACAGGAAGAAATTATAAATATGAAAAGAAGATTATTTAGTTAATTTATGGCGAAAAAAATTCAAGGCGATCTCAACAATGAAATTGTGAAGATTGCAATTATAATAAGCAGATTTAATGAGCCTATTACAGGTAATTTACTGGAAGGTGCATTGACAGCTCTTAAGAATAATAATGTTGATGAAAATGATGTCGATGTTTATTATGTCCCCGGTGCATTTGAAATTCCTTCTTTACTTAAAAAGATCTGCAGAAAGAATTCTGATAAAAAAAATTATGACGGAGTTATCACAATTGGCTGTGTCATAAAAGGAGAGACTGCTCATTTTGAATATATTTGTGACAGCGTTTCATCTAATATAAATACCATATCATATGAGTATGAAATGCCGCTTGGATTCTGCGTACTTACATGTTACACACCTCTGCAGGCTCATGAAAGAAGTTTGATGCCTCCCGATGAAGACAATAACAAAGGTTATGAAGCTGCTCTGACAGTCCTGGAAATGATCAGTCTTATGAATAAGTTATAATTATAATTTATACCTTTGCCACAGAATAAATTCATAGATTACAATAAATGTATCTCATATCTGTTTAATCTGGAGAGAGCCGGAATTAAATACGATCTCAAAAATATCACAACACTTTTAATTTTCCTGGGAAACCCCCAGAATCAATATCCGACTATTCACATAGCCGGGACAAACGGCAAAGGTTCTGTTTCTTCCATCATAAATTCGGTATTGATCGAAAGCGGTTATAAAAGCGGACTCTATACTTCTCCTCATATAACAGATTTCAGGGAAAGGATATCAGTAAACGGAAAGCTGATCTCCAAAGATTTTATAATCAGTACGGTCAATAAACTTTACAGATTAGTTCAGAAGACCGGTCCGAGTTTTTTTGAAGTAACTACGGCAATTGCTTTTGAATATTTCAGGTATATGAAAGTGGATGCAGCCGTCATTGAGACAGGTCTGGGCGGCAGATTAGATTCCACTAATGTAATAAAACCGGTTTTATCTGTCATCACAGCCATTTCAATTGATCACACTGAAATGCTGGGAAAAAGCATTGAAAAGATCACGATGGAAAAAGGCGGGATTATTAAGAAGAATACACCTGTAATTGTCGGACATGTTCCTGTTAAATCTGAAAAGATCTTAAAAGAAATAGCGGCTAAAAAAAATTCTGAGATAACTCTTATCCGTAATGGAAAAGGATTCACGATAATTGACCGAAAGGAAAACGGGTTTTATTTTTCAGAAGAAGGATTCGGTAAAAAATATTTTTTTCCTTTACCGGGAGATTACCAGTTAAAAAATATTTCAGTTTCAAAGAAAGCTCTGGAAGAATTTGGAAAAGCTAAAAATGTTAACATTAACAGATCTGTCTTTTACAAAGGTGTTCAAAACCTTAAAATTAATTCCGGATTGACGGGACGGTTTGAAAAAATTTCGGACTCACCTAAAATCATTACTGACATTTCGCATAATTTTCAGGGTATAAAAAATATAAAGGGCAATTTAGAATATTTTAAATATAATAAATTATTTATTGTATTCAGCATGATGAAGGATAAGCATTATAAAGAGTGCATAAGTGAAATCGGAAAGTTAAAAGCTGAGATCATACTGACAGGTATTGAATACAGCAGAGCTGCTTCACCGGAAGAGCTTTTCAGTTCGGTAAGCAAACATAAAAGTAAATTCATAACTGCTGATAATGTATATGAAGCATTGAAATATGTTAAAGACAAAGCCGGAAAAAATGATCTTGTACTGATCACAGGTTCGTTTTTCTTAGTTAGTGAAGTTTTGATGACATTGAAAAATGTTTCGAAATCAGTAAATATTATAAAAAATAAATAGCATATAAATAATAAATCATAAGCCATATATTTGCATATGAATTCAGAAGATATAAAGACTGCCGGAGTGATCGGCTCAGGTACAATGGGAAAAGGCATAGCAATTTGCGCAGCCGGAAAATTTAAAACCATTCTTTATGATATAAATAATGAAATCCTAGCTAGATCAAAAGATTCTATAGAAAAGCAACTTGCTAAATCTGTTGAAAAGAAGAAACTGTCTGATGAAAAGCTGAAGGAGATCTTAAAAAATATAGTTTACACATCTTTGCTTGAGGATTTAAAGGATTGTGATCTTGTAATAGAAGCGGCTTTGGAAGACATTGATCTGAAGAAGGATATTTTCTCAAGACTCGATTCAATTTGCAGACCTGATGCAATTTTAACAACCAATACATCTTCGCTGTCAGTTACGACAATTTCTACATTTGTAAAACAGAATCCTGAAAGAGTTGCAGGGATGCACTTTTTTAATCCGGCAAATATTATGAAACTGGTGGAAATTGTAAAAGGTAGTTTTACTTCTGATGAAACCATTTATACTCTGAAAGGAATTTCCGAAAAAATCGGTAAAACCCCGGTAACAGCAAAAGACACACCTGCATTCATCGTCAACAGGATTGCACGTCCTTTTTACGGAGAGTCTTTAAAGATATTGAGTGACG
>JAGPCH010000045.1 GCA_018058125.1 Ignavibacteria bacterium
ATATAATTACGATCGGTCATCTTGAGAAGATGAACAAGATATTGCTTGCGACCGGTATGATGGTTGGTTTTGCATATTCGATGGAATTTTTCATTGCATGGTACAGCGGAAATACATTTGAGAGTTTTGCATTTGTAAACAGAGCGTTCGGACCTTATGCTTGGGCATACTGGATCATGTTTAGTTGTAATGTATTCGTACCTCAGTTGTTCTGGTTCAGAAAAATAAGAAGGTCAATTCCTATTACTTTTGTCATGGTAATATTAGTGAATGTAGGAATGTGGTTTGAGAGATTTGTAATTATCGTAACATCTCTTCACAGGGATTTTTTACCATCGAGCTGGGCAATGTTCACACCGACACTGACTGACATGGGATTACTAGTCGGAAGTTTCGGATTTTTCTTTACGCTGTTGTTCCTGTTCCTGAAGACACTGCCTCTTGTATCAATATCAGAGGTTAAGGCAGTAGTAGAAGGCGCGCAACCGACAGTTCATCCTCATCCTCACAGCAACGGAAAAGCAGTACAGGAAGGAGGGGACAAACATTGATCAAGAAATTATTAGATAAAGCTAAAGAATTTGATACATTTGACAGAGAAGCAGATAACGGTGACAGAAGCAAAAAACTTTTCGGACTAGCCGCACTTTATGAAACTCCTAACGAGATCATCGAAGCCGCAGCAGTTGTCGCCGGAAAAGGTTACGAAAAATTTGATGTTTATACTCCGTATCCTTTGCACGGAATGGATGATGCAATGGGAATGGAAAAGCCAAAGGTCGGATATGTTTCTTTCATATTCGGATTAACGGGAATGTGTCTTGCGTTGCTGATGATAGGCTGGATGTCAGGAATTGATTATCCGAATATCATTGGTGGAAAGCCGTTTTTCTCACTGCCTCCGTCGATCCCGATCACATTCGAAGGAACGATACTTTTGACAGGTATTGCAACTGTACTTGGTATGCTTGTATTATTCAACAAACTACCGAAGATTGACAGTCCGTTGAATGACACTGATTTCATGAGAAATGTATCTTCGGATAAATACGGAATAGTTATTCAGACAGATGATGATTTGTTTGCAGAGCAGGATGTTAAAAATTTATATTTATCAACCGGAGCTTATGATGTTCAGGAGATCCATTTCAGGGAATCCAATCTAACCACGAAGACACCATTATTTGATAAGAAATTTATCGGCGCAATAATCGGAACTGCTGTAATAACTGCGGTCGCAACATATTTTATTGTTAACTTTGTGCTTTACAGTACGGTGCCGTTTGACTGGATGTGGGTGCAGGCGAGAATAGATTCACAGAGTCCGAGCACTTTCTTTCAGAATAATTCAGGAATGCGCGAGCCTGTAAACGGGACAGTTGCAAGAGGATTTATGCCTTATGAATATAAAGGTCTGCCGGACTCTTCCGTAAAGCTGCTTGCAAATCCGCTTGCAGTAAGCAAAGAAGTACTTGAAAAAGGACAGGACAGATTTAATATTTACTGCAGTCCCTGTCACGGATATTTCGGTGAAGGTGACGGAAGGTTAAAAGGATTATTCCCGAAACCGCCGACACTTCATTCAAAGAAAGTCAAAGAATGGACTGACGGAAATATTTATCATGTAATTACAAACGGACAGAATGTGATGCCGAGCTATGCAGAACAGGTTTCAAGAGATGACAGATGGGCTATCATACATTATATCAGAGCTTTAGAGAGATCAAAGGATGCAAGTGAGCAGGATCTTGAACTGGCGAAATAGTTAGTAGTTAGTAGTTAATATTTGTTAGTTAGTGGTTGCAATGTTAAATAATAAATAAATTGAGTGAAGAAAAAGAAGCAGACAAAGAATCTCTTTTAGATCTGTTTAATTTAATAAAAGAGCTTTCAAAGGCTGATATTAAATATATAGTTTGCGGAGGTGTAGCCTGTGTATTACAGGGAGTGGAAAGGGCTACTTATGATCTGGATATATCAGTTTCATTTGAAGAGAATAATCTTCGGAAGTTAATTGAAGTTATGAAAAATTCAAAATTAATTCCAAGGATACCTGAGCCGGTTGAGAATTTACTTGATGAAAATAAGAGGAAGGAATGGTTTGAAAAAAAGGGAGCGTTGGTTTATACTTTTTTATCAGGGAAAACACCATTACAGCTTGATGTTTTTCTGAATTATCCAAGGACTTATGATGAACTTTTTAAGAATTCGGATGAACTGGAAATAGATAATGTTAAGTTTAAAGTTTCATCAATTGAAGATCTTTTATTTGTAAAGAGAATGATAGATCCTGCAAGAGATAAGGATCTGACTGACATTAAGGAGCTGGAAAAAATTTATGGAGAAAAAAATAAATCCATATAACGGAGTAGAGATCGATCCTATGTTTGACGGTCATCTTGAGAAGCCGTTATCAAAGATGACACCAAAGGAGAAGCTTGATTATTTGTGGCTTCAGATGATGTTTAAATGGACAGTAGATAATAAAGTAAAGAGAGTTGAAAAAGAAAATAAAGAAAGTTAAGTACATAAAATTTTAATACAATATATTTCTAACAATATTTAATAATGGATTATCAGAAAAAATTATTACCGTCTAAGCTTGGAACAATAGGTTATGCATTGCTTGGCATTGGTATTGTGTCAATCGGAGTTTCGTTTGCGGTAAATTCGCACAGGGCATTCTTTGATTATCTCTGGATGTATATGTTCCTGATCAGCATAGGCGTAGGATCGCTGGCATTGGTAGCTATGGAATATTTAGTAGGCGCGACATGGAGTACTCCTTTCAGAAGAGTTTCGGAATTTTTAGCTGCGCTGATACCTGTACTGGTAGTTCTGACAATTCCTCTTTTATTCGGAATTCACGATTTGTTTCACTGGTCACATCCTGAAGCAGTAGCTGCCGATCCTATCTTACAGGCAAAAGAGCCTTATCTGAATGTTCAGTTTTTTATAATACGAGTTGCTATATATCTTGCAATATGGTTAATATTCTTTTTACTGTTTACAAGAAATTCTGAGAAGCAGGATCTAACGGGTGATCCGGGACTGACAAAGCAGAGCATAAAACTTTCTGCTCCGTTTGCCATATTATTTTTAGTGACAATTGCATTTGCATCTATTGACTGGATGATGAGTCTTGAGCCACATTGGTTCTCTACAATGTTTGGAGTATATTATTTTGCAGGAACGCTTGTGTCAGCATTTGCGGCTGCGACCTTTTGCTCTGTGATGCTAAATGAGAAAGGATATTTTTCTCAAAAACTGAGCAGCAATCACTATTACAGTTTCGGTACTTTGCTGTTCGGATTCAATATTTTCTGGGCATACATAGCATTTTCACAATATATGCTGATATGGTATGCGGACATTCCTGAAGAGACTTTCTGGTTTATAATGAGGATGAAAGAGGGCTGGTCATATTTTTCTATCGGATTATTATTTGTTCACTTTATAATTCCATTCCTTATATTGCTGCCAAGGAGCTCGAAAGTAAACCCAAGTCTTCTGAAGGTGATGTCAGTATGGTTGCTGTTTGCCCATGCGTATGATCTTTACTGGCTGATCATGCCGACATATTTCACTGATGGATTTGGTTTCGGATGGAGTGAAATTGGTGTAATGATGTTTGCGGCAGGATTGATGATCTCAGTTTTTAAATATATGGCAGACAGAAAAAATCTGGTACCTGTTAAAGATCCGAAGCTGCAAGCCGGACTTGATTTTCATTTGACGTAGAAGATCAGGATCAGGAAAAAGCTAAAGTTTTAATTAAAGAAAATAGATTTTAAAAATATAAATATTTTTTGAAATGAATTTCGACGGCGATAAAAAAAGGAAAAAATTTAATGTATATGACTTATTCAGGGATCTGGAAAAGTTTTACGGTATTCTGTATATGCTATTGCTTGGATTTCTGATTTTATTAGGATCTAAGTATGTCAAGACACTTGATTACAATAAATTATTTTCAGCACCTGAATTACTGGCAGCGGATTCTAATATGAGAGTCACTCAGCCTGTAAAGAGAGGTCAGATGACTCCACCTGTGGATGTAATAAAATTCAGTACGGAAAGTCCTGAGTTAATTGCAAAAGGAAAGGAGCTTTACGGCGCTAACTGTGTAAGTTGTCACGGAGAAACCGGTGAAGGAAACGGTTCTGCCGGCGCAGCATTGAATCCACCGCCGAGGAATTTTGTGAATCCGAAATTCTGGAAAAACAGTCCATCTTATGCCGGAATGTATGTTACACTGGAGGAAGGAATTCCTAATACAGGTATGGCAAGTTACAGCAACATTCCTCCGGAAGACAGATTTGCGATCATACAGTATCTGCATACTTTTAATCCGACATTTCCTAAATCAGATCCTGACAGCATGAAAGCTCTTGATGAGAAATACAGTTTATCAACAGGAGTAAAAGCTGCAAATCAGATTCCTCTTTCGCTTGCGATGGAACTGGAGATACTTAATAATGATACATTGACCAGTGACCTGAAGACAATTGCATCTAAGATAGCTTCTGAAAAGAATGATACTGCTGCTTTAATTGTAAAAACTTTATTTTTAAATGAGAGCAAGGCTTTGAATTCGCTTTCTTCGAATATGAAATGGACAGAAAGCTCACAGGAGTTTTTGAAGTTTTTATCAGTTGATCCGGTGGATAAAGGATTTAATGCATCAGTTTATCAGATAGGTTCAGAAGATGCTGAAAGAGTTTATGTATATTTAAAAAATATGTTTGAGAATAACAAATTGTAATTATGAAAAGCTATAAAATATATTTTAAATTATTAGTAATAATTTTAATTCTTTCTGCGGGACAGATATATTCTCAGGAGGAAGTTAAATATGAACAGGCAGAAATTGGTATTACTGAAAAATTAGGAGAGACTTTACCCGATGGAATAATATTAAAAGATGAAAACGGAAATGAAGTTGATGTAAAGACACTAATTGACAAACCGACGATTTTCTCGCTTGTATATTTCAGGTGTCCCGGCATATGTTCGCCATTGCTCAACGGTATTTCAAATGTTGTTGATAAATCAGATATGACAGCAGGTAAAGATTATAATCTGATCACAATTAGTTTTGATCAGACAGAAGATTATACATTAGCTGCAGGAAAGAAGGAAAGCTATCTTGAAAATCTTGAAAAGAAGATCCCTGCTGATTCATGGAGATTTTTGACCGGTGACAGCGCTAACATTAAGAAGATAACAGATGCGCTCGGGTTTGGTTTTAAGAAACAGGATAATGATTTTATTCATGGAGCAGCTATAATGGTGGTTTCTCCTGACGGCAAAATAGTCAGGTATTTATACAGCGTAGAGTATCTGCCGTTTGATTTTAAAATGGCGGTAACGGAAGCTTCCGAAGGAAAAGTTGTTCCATCTATAAACAGGCTTATGAAGATGTGTTTTAGTTTTGATCCGGACGGCAGAAGATATGTACTGAATGTGACAAGAGTAGCGGGAACGGGAATTCTTCTTGTACTCGGAGTATTTTTCGGCGTGCTGGTCTTTAAGAAGAAAAAGAATAAAGAAAATTTAAATAACATATAAAATATTATGGCTAACGGAACTATAGCTGTCCCTGAAAAGGCAGCTGAAGTTGATTTTTATAAAGTCAAAACCAAGTACAAGGGCATACTGTCATGGCTGCTGACGACTGATCACAAGAGGATCGGTATAATGTATCTTTGCAGCATGGCATTCTTTTTCCTTGTGGCGATGTCTTTAGGTGTGGTTATGAGACTTGAAATGCTCTCCCCCGGTTCTACATTTATATCTGCTCAGACATATAACTCTATATTTACTTTACATGGAGTTATAATGATTTTCCTTTTTATCATCCCCGGAGTACCTGCTGTATTCGGAAATTTCATTATGCCGATACAGATCGGAGCTAAGGATGTTCAGTTTCCAAAACTGAATCTTCTTTCCTGGTATCTGTATATTATCGGCGGAGCAATTGCAATCTTTTCAATACTCAGACCGGGCGGCGTGATGGATACGGGCTGGACATTTTATGTACCATACAGCATAAGGACTACGACTAATGTTTCGCTGTCAGTGTTTGCGGCATTTGTTCTTGGATTCTCATCTATTTTGACGGGACTTAATTTTGTAACAACGATTCACAGACTAAGATGTCCGGGAATGACATGGTTCAGGATGCCTTTATTTGTCTGGGGAATTTATGCAACGGCATGGATACAGATCCTTGCAACACCTGTGATCGGAATTACGCTTGTGCTTGTGATACTGGAAAGAACTTTGGGAATCGGAGTATTTGATCCGACGCTGGGAGGCGACCCGCTTCTTTATCAGCATTTATTCTGGATATATTCACATCCCGCTGTATATATTATGATCTTACCTGCGATGGGTGTTGTATCTGAGATCATACCGACATTTTCAAGAAAAGCGATTTTCGGTTATGTGCCAATTGCAATTTCCAGTCTTGGAATAGCATTGGTAGGATATCTTGTATGGGGACATCACATGTTCTCTAGCGGCATCAGTGATACTTCAAGAGTAATTTTTTCATTACTGACTTTTATAGTTGCTTTGCCTTCAGGTATAAAAATTTTCAACTGGGTAGCTACTTTATATAAAGGCTCAATTGAAGTAACAGCTCCGATGCTTTATACGCTTTTGTTTATTTTCATATTTTCCATAGGAGGTCTGACAGGTTTAGTGCTTGGGGCATTGAATACAGATCTTCATCTTACTGATACATATTTTGTAGTAGCTCACTTTCATTATGTAATGTTTGGCGGAATGGGACTGATATTCTTTGCATCAATTCATTACTGGTTCCCGAAGTTTTTCGGAAAAATGTATAATGAAAAAATTGCAAAAGTTGCTGCATACTGGATAGGCATTGGATTCAATACGCTTTATTTCCCAATGTTCATTATGGGTTATATGGGAATGCCGAGAAGGTATTATGATTATCTACCGGAGTTTCAGACATATCACATAATTTCAACAGTAGGTTCATGGATACTGGTATCCGGTATTATAGTAATGTCAATAAATTTGTTTAACGGATTCAGAAGCAAAAAGAAAGTAGGAGATAATCCGTGGGGCGGAACGACGCTTGAGTGGACAGTACCCTCACCGCCGCCATTAGAGAATTTTGATGAGATCCCTACAGTAACAACAGGTCCTTACGACCATTCATATATTCACGGACAGGAGGAGACAGAAAAATAATGAGTCAGCACACAGAAAATACAGAGCAGCCGGACTACCACGTTGTGCATATACATCGTGATGATTTCGGATCAAAAATGGGTCTATGGCTTTTTCTCTTTACGGAGATTCTATTGTTCGGAGGTCTTTTTATATTATATGCAGCTTACAGATTTATTTATCCGGACGGTTTTGCGGCAGCGGCAGCAGAGCTGGACGTACTGATGGGAGCAATAAATACCGTCATACTTCTTACAAGCAGCTTAACCGTAGTACTTGGTATCGTTGCATTACAGAAAAACAATAAGAAGCTCAGTTTGTTTTTTCTCTGGATAACCGTATTCTGCGGAATATTATTTATGGTAAATAAGTATTTCGAATGGGGTGCAAAAATTCATCACGGGATATATCCGAAAGGTCCTGCTTTACAGGAAATGAGTGAAGGGGAAACAATGTATTTCGGATTGTATTATGTAATGACAGGACTTCATGCGGTTCATATTATAATCGGACTTGCTTTCATTGGAGTTGTGATGTGGCAAATCAAAAAAGATGTTCTTACTTCAACTAATTTTCAGAGGATGGAAAACGCAGGATTATACTGGCACCTTGTCGATATAATCTGGATTTTCCTTTTCCCGTTATTGTATTTAATCCATTAATAAAAAATATTTATGAGCACAAATAATAATTCTGAACATTCCGATCAGCACGGAGAAGGTCACATAGCTGAAGCTCATCATCCGAGTTACGGTATTAACATACTCGTTTGGATCGGCTTACTTTCGCTGACATCAATAACCGTAGCGGTAGCAGGTATCAATCTTGGCAGTCTGGCGCTTACAGTTGCTTTAATGATAGCTCTTGTAAAAACAATGTTCGTTGTGAATTTTTTCATGCATGTTAAGTTTGATAATAAAATAATAAAGTTATTTATCGGAGTATGTATGCTGATTTTTATAGTTGTTTTAATTTTAACTTTCTTTGATTTAACTTTCAGATATTAAAAAAAATGAGACCTAGTAT
>JAGPCH010000046.1 GCA_018058125.1 Ignavibacteria bacterium
TGCAGGAGTTTCCTGTGCAAAGTATTAAAATTCTTTTATTCAAACTTTATTTATAATTTTATGCAATATAGTAATTATTAAGCTAAGTGTGTTTTAAATTTTCATTAAACATTTCTACCCGTTAAATTAATACTATTAAACTAATTCCATTACGTGTTATGCAAAATGGTAAATCGTTTGTTACAGATTAAATGTTTACAAAAAATTTAAATTAAACAGCCTGTAAAAATAAATTTTTTATTTTTTTTACATTGACTATATTCACTGAAATGAAAATAGATCTGAAAGATAACCCTGATGAATTAAATTACATCAGCAGGGAATTTCCCGTTAATTTTAAATATTCCGGAGAAAATGAAGGTTTTGATACATTCAAGATTTTCATCAGACAGGAGACTCTTCATGAGATTGACGAGTATTTATCGGGTGATCTTCAGAATGAACTCGGCGGTGTAGTATTAGGTGATATTTGCGCAAGCAGTTCCGGTCAGAAATTTATTTACATAGATAATCTTATTATTGCCAAGCATAGCAACTCATCCCTTTCCAGACTTACTTTCACCCACGATACCTGGGATTACATAAATCAGATTCAGGAAGAAGAACACCCGGATAAAAAGATCCTGGGCTGGTTTCACTCTCATCCCGGTCATACCGTGTTTCTTTCAAATTATGATATGTTCATACATGAGAATTTTTTTAATATGGAATACATGGTTGCTTATGTGTTTGATCCTACTATTAAAGAAAGGGGATTCTTTTACTGGAAGAATGATAAAATAGTAAAAGCGGATGGATATTATGTAACAGATCCTGATGAAGAAATTTTTACTGATGCATTGTTACCTGACAGCAGGTTTAATGAAATTGAGATCAATGAAACAAATCCGTCACCTAAGTCAAAAGTCAGGTATAACATGAAGAAGCCGGAATTCAAAGGCACTGTTCTGTTAATTTTATTATTTCTTGCATTACTGGTTTTACTCTTTATGATCTACAATATTTATGAGATCAGACAAAAAGCATTGCTGAAGGATGAGTATCAGAAAGATCTTGCCGAGATAAGAAGTGAAAACAAAATACTAGCAGAAAGGCTTAATAATATCATAGCAGAGAATGAATTGAAAATGGGAAATGTTGCAGGACAGAATGTAATTGCAGCGGAAACCACTGATGTTAAAACAATTGAGAATCAAAAAAAACAGGAAGTAACAGAGTCTAAACCCGAAGTATCTGAAGTTAAAAAAAATGTGCCTGTAGAAAAAATAGAAAAAGTTGAAAAACCTGCAGAAGACAAAAAGGAAAATGAAAATACCGGATCAGAAAATGTAACTGTTTATAAGGTTAAAAACGGTGACACTCTTGAAAAGATATCAAATCAGTTCTTTAAAAGCAGAGAAGGTATTGAGATCATAATGAAAAAAAATAATATAAAAGATAAAGCTTCGATTAAAATAGGACAGCAATTGCTGATACCGTTAACTGCCAATTAAACCGGTTTACGCTTAAACGAATTATATAAAAATAACATGAGTCCCCGTCAAAGAAGATTAGTATCGGATTTTAAAAAGATGAAAGAGGAATTCTCAAGTCATCCTTATATTAATTTTGAATATGACGGAGATGACCTTCCTCCCGAAAGATATTTTGTGATCTTTAAGAATATAAAAGGTCTTAAGCTTACGGAAAGCAAAACAGCAGATAAAAAGGAACTTGAGATCATCAGAGAGCACAGGATCGAAATTTATCTTCATTCGGATTATCCGAGACTCAAGCCTCAGTGTAATATTCTTTCAGAAATCTTTCATCCCAATTTCAGGATGGCTTCCCCGAATGATATTTGCATTGGTGATTACTGGGCATCGGGTGAAACGCTTGTCGACATCATATATCAGATTGGAGATATGATCACATATCAGAGCTATAATGTAACCAGCCCGTTAAATGGCATAGCTGCAAAATGGGCTAAAGAAAATATTGATCTTTTTCCGGTGGATAATACTAACCTCAGACAGGGAGAGCTTGATATAATTTTTCTTGATGAAGACCCTGCCATTAATCTGACTTAAATAATTCATAATTTTTTATAAAGTGATTCTTCCTTTCAAAAATAAACTTCCGCTTATTGGAACGAATGTTTTTGTTGCCGATACTGCAGTCATAATAGGCGATGTTGTAATTGGTGATGAAAGCAGTGTATGGTTTAATGCAGTTATAAGAGGAGATGTTAATTTTATCAGATTGGGAAACAAAACAAATATTCAGGATGGCTGTGTACTTCATGTGACAAATGGCAAATATCCATTGATAATTGGCAGTAATGTAACCATTGGTCATAATGCAACCGTTCACGGGTGTACTTTAAAAGACAACTTGCTTATCGGAATGGGTGCTGTAGTGTTAGACAATTCCATTGTAAACTCGAATTCAATTGTAGGAGCCGGCTCGGTCATAAAAGAAAATTTTACGGTGCCGGAAGGTGTACTCGCAGCCGGGGTTCCGGCTAAGATAATCAGAGATCTTAATGAAACGGAAATTCAAAAGATCACTCAAAGCGCTGAAAATTATGCGGCTTATTCGAAGGAATATATGATCAATATTAATGGTTTGAAGAATATCTGATCTGCGAAGTATTTGCAGACTCAAGGATATAAAAAAAATCCCGTAAATTAAATTTACGGGATTTTTTATTTTTTAAAAATACTTGCTTAGACAGTGCGAATTACTTGAGAAGGATCATTTTTCTGATATCAGTAAATTCATTTGTCTTAATTCTGTAATAATATATGCCGCTCGGGAAACTTGCTGCGTTGAAAGAATACTGATAACTTCCGGGAGCAAGAACCTGATTTACAAGACTGCTGATCTCTTTACCCAGCATGTCATAGATCACGATCGAAGTGTTTGTTGATTTGGCAATATCAAACTTTATATTGGTAACAGGATTGAATGGATTAGGATAATTCTGATACAATGAGAATTTATCCGGGATCTGAGAATTGAAATTTGAAATACCAACGTCTATAGTGTCAAAAATCGCTTTCTGAAAAATGAATCCGTTCATTGTAATATTTGCAACCGGATTATTACCTGTATAAGAACCGCTTCCGGTACCTTCCCAGTTACTGAAATAATATGTCTTTCCGTTGTGCGTAACCTGAAGAGCTGAAAGTGTTACTTCATTACTGGATGCGGAATCAAGAAATGTACCTGAACCGTTTACAGTTACAGGAAGACCTGCCGGAGTCACCGAGCCAAGTAATCTGTATTGCAACTTGTGATTTGCTGTATAGTTACTTGTTGATGCATTAATGTTGATTGTCTGTGTCTGACTACCGCCATTGCTCCAGTTTTCAAATATGTATCTGTTGTTACCGATTGTCTGAGGAGAAATTGCTTCAATAACGTGTGATGAACTTATATCCCAGGCATAAAGACTGCTGGAGATATACTCAACGCCATCCACTTTATAAGTAAGTGACGGTCTGCTGTTTCCAATAGTTACATAGTTTTTTCCTACTAAATAATTTGTATAAGTCTTGTGAGTAACTCCGCTTCCGTTTGTACCTGTGAATACGATTTTGTATTCTCCAACAGGTACACCTGAGGTAGAAGTAACAGTTGCATTTACTGTACCCGGGAATGTACTGATTGTATTTCCGCCGTTAAATGTTACGCTTATTCCCGGAGTTGCAGGTACTACTTCTGCAGTAAAAGTAACAGGTGAATTATATCCGTCAGCTATTTTTGGAATCTTAACTTCAAAATTTCCGCTGCCGCCTATACCATGTTCTATAACTTTGAATCCGGGAGATGAGACAAGATTAAAATCTCTTGTTACATAAGCTGCATTTAACATTTCAAATGGTCTGCCCTGAACAAATACTAAAGTTTTTATCTCAGCAGGATTCCATGCCGGATCCATTGTGTATGATAACTCATGAGTTACTTTATCTCCTGGTACAAGAGTTAATGGAGTACCGTTTGCGCTGGACAAAAATTTTCTGAATACATATATGTAAGTGTTTTCACCGTTATAGCCGTTGTAATAAACAACTCTTTCAACGACAGCAAACTGCAATGTGGCATTAGGATTACTCAAATAACCTTCGCAATATACATCAGCTTTGACCGTTACCTGATTTCCGGATATACTTTCATCAACAACTATGGAAACAGGGCTTAAAATATCGGTTCTCTGACTATAAGCACTCTGTAATGCAGACTGTGAAGTTCCGACGTTTAAAACTCCGTCAAAAAACCAGTCAGGTATTGCATTTACACCATACATAGTTCTTCTGGCGTTGTTGTCGTTTGGGTTGATCAGATACATCGGATCATTTCCCGGAGCGGGCCAGCTCATATGGTAACTTAAGCTTGTGATTTTATTTGGATCTGCATTCTGAAGGAATGCATCAAGTGTTGGATTTACTGATGCGCAGGGATAACAAGTAGAACTGGTAAATCTTTCTACAAGTATCATTCTGTCGCCTGCATTTGCTTTGTCAGTGTATATTGTCACAAACATTAACAAAACAAACAAAGTTGAAATGACTTTTTTCATTTTTTATGGTTTTTTAATTAATAATAGTATTGGAGTATTTTAAATTTAACTTTTTTCTATTTAATTAACAGCATACTTTTGCTGATTACTAAATTCCCTGATTCTAATCTGTAAAAATACATGCCGCTTGATAGATCATTTGCACCAAACGAATATTCATATGAACCACTACTAAGATTTTCATTCACAAGAATACTGACTTCTTTACCGGATACATCATAAACGGAAAGTTTAACTGTTGCATTATTTCTCAGATCAAATTTAATAGTTGTAGTCGGATTGAACGGATTAGGATAGTTCTGATAAAGACTGAAATTTTCAGGTAATTCTGAGGATACAATATTTACAGAGTTCACATCCTCGTTTCGGTAATAAAACAATCCGCCTTTTATATTACCTATAAAAAGATCCGGGTCAGTATCATTGTCAATGTCGGCAAATTCAGGGCAGGAGTTGCTGTGTACGCTTATATCTTTATACTCTGCTGTTTGAAATACAAATGCCGGCACAGCCGGGCTTCCTTCATTTCTGTAATATGAGATTTTTCCATTCTGTTTACCAATAAACATATCATAGTCTCCGTCTGTATCAATATCAAAAAACCTCGGGACACTTTCATCTCCTACATCTATATTATTATAATAATTCGTGACATAAACAAAATTGAAATTATTTACCGAACCTGTATTTTCATAATAGATAACTCTTCCGTTTGTACCGCCTAAGAAAAGATCTTTGTCTCCGTCATTATCAATATCTACGAATGCCGGTGTACTGCTCTGCCCTAATGTTACAATACCTATCTGATGACCTCTTGCCTCCAGTGTAAAATCAAACTGTTCAGGAGTTCCCGTATTTCTGAAAAACCAAAGCGAATCTTTAATATAACTTCCCAGCAGCATATCCATATCACCGTCATTATCCAGATCAGCAAAAGCAGGAGCATAGTTAAAACTGTGCGAAAGTATAGGTAAGGAATCAGTAACTAAATCATATGACGGAAGAAAATTTGTAACTGTGGTGTTCCGGTAGAAAGAAATTGTAGAATAGTCATTGCCAATGAACAGATCCTTGTCACCGTCATTGTCAATGTCAGTGAAAGCTATGCTGCTGTTGCCCCCGGCATCTACAAGCGAAAGATAATCATCTGTGATCTTTTCAAAAATGGGAACCGAAGAGCTTCCATTGTTTTTATAAAATACAAAATTGTGTTTATTCTGAGATAAATATAAAACAGAAATGAACAAATCTTTATCTCCGTCATTATCTATGTCAACGAATCTTGTAGAATTATATCCCTGCGATACAAAAGGTGAGTTAACGGGATAAGTAGAGTCTGCAATAACTACTTCAGGATCTGAAGCTGTTCCCGTGTTTTTTATATAATATATTCCTTTGGAGAACAGATCACCCCAGAACAGGTCAAAATCATTGTCATTATCTATATCCGTAAACTCAATGGAATTCGCGCCGTGTCTGTTATCGAATGCAGGTGAAATGATTAATAAATCTTCCCAGAGATCGGTAATGTATTTTAAACTGAAATTTGAAGAAGTGCCTATATTTTCATAATAAGTAATTGTACCTAAAGACTGCCCGGTAAAAAAATCCTTATCACCGTCATTATCAATGTCACAAAATGTGGGGACGCAATTTGATTCACTGTAAATAACCGTATCCGTGTTTGTCCGGAGCTCGGAGATCACAAGTTTAAAATTTGGAGACGAATTGTTTCCGTCATTCCTGAAATACATTACAGTCTGAAGATCACCGCCGGTGAAAAGATCCATGTCATTGTCACTATCAATATCTACAAAATAAAACCAGTTTTTAAAATACAGACTCTGAAATCGTGTGGAAACTAAATAATAAGAAGCGCTTTGCGGAGTCCCGATATTTTTATAATAATACAAAGAAGTGTCAGAATCAAATGTGAAAAGGTCTAAATCAGAATCACCATCAATGTCTATAAACTGAAATCTTGCATTGTTAATCCCGCCGTTAAACGGAGCAGGGGAATTGTTGCCGTTTACATTAAAATTTATTCCGCCGTAATTCTGAATGAGATTCTGTGAAAAGGTTATTCCGGTAAAAAAGAGTATTATTGCAGTAAATATTATTTTCAAATTCCGATTATTAATTGTTTTATTGATGAGATATATTCAAAATGTCACGTGAAATGAATATCTTTTACTGAAAATCAGTTTGAAATGCCGTCATTAAATTTGTATTTGCTGCTGATAGATACAGGTAATTTACCTTTGAACTTAATAGTTCCGTAGAATGAATCTACAGCTGCGTCTATCGAAGATTCTGCATCGGCATACGCGCAAATATAAGAACTGACATCAGGAAAGCCCTGAATCAGATACGGATTTCCAAAAGATATTACTACTACTTTCTTACCTGTTTCTATTAATGAATTGATCAGCGAAACCTGAGATTCCGGCAGACCCACAGTACCGGTATTAATTTTAACTTTAGCATAAATAGGTACAATTATCACATCGTAATTTGAAGCATCGGTTACGATTTCACCGGTGCTGTTTAAATTACCGCTGAGATCATAATATGAATAAGACTTGAATTTATTATATACATTAAACCGATTAAGGAAATAATCCGAATTAGCTTTCTCATTTCCATTGTTCAAAGAAACTATCAGACATGTTTGCTCCGACGCATCATTAAAAGGTACAATGCTTCCGTCATTCTTTACCAACGTTAAAGACTCGTCTGCAATCTGTCTTGAAATCTTCTTTGCATCATCTGAATTTACGATCTGAGATACTTTGTCTTCATCTGTGAATTTATTTTCATTCAGCTTAAGCCAGTTCTTTGCATTAAGGATCTTTCTGACTGCGTTATCGATTACATCTTCAGAAATTGATCCGTTATTTACAGCGTTTTCTATTGCTGAAATTGTTTTTGACTCGCCCTGCGGCATTAGTATAAGATCGACTCCTGCATTCACACATCTTAAAGCAACATCATCTGTAGAAAAATGTTTAACAACTCCCGCCATGTTCAAAGCGTCTGTCACAACAAGTCCTTCGAAACCCATTTCATTTACAAGCAGCCCGTTGATAATATTGTTTGATAATGAAGCGGGTACATTTGATTCGTTGTCCAAAGACGGTAGGGAAAGATGAGCGATCATTACTGACATTACATTATTCTTAATCGCGCTGTTAAACGGGATCAGTTCAAGATTATCCAGCCTGCTCCTGTCAAAGTTCAGTACCGGAAGATCACTGTGTGAATCAATATCCGTATCTCCGTGTCCCGGAAAATGTTTCGCGGTTGCGATCACATTTCCGTCCTGCATACCTTTTATAAATGCGTCACCCATCTTTGAAACTAAGTCTGCGTCTTCACCATAGGACCGGACATTAATTATAGGATTATCG
>JAGPCH010000047.1 GCA_018058125.1 Ignavibacteria bacterium
CGGATCAGAGGATTCAGATATATCAGTTGATAAATTATTAAAAGAATTTAACGATCCTTTTCTGTTAAGGTTTGCCGGTGATGTCGATACGAAATCCCTGACATCAGCAGGTATAAAGTTTTATCCAGAAGAAGTAAAAAGCGGACACATGGGAATATTACCTTCTGATATTGGATTTGATCCTGTAGTTAAGTTACAGTCAGGCGGACTCAAAGCTGCTCAGCTAATGATGGAAAGAAAAACAGATTACCGGAACGAATCTCTTGTGGAGTTAATGTCCTGAATGGCAGAATATTTTTTAGAAATACAGAATGATAATACTGAATCTGAAGAGTTAAAGTTTTTTTTAGAAAACACAAACAACTGTACAATATTTCACAGGCCATTGTTTCTTTCTTATCATAATAAAAATAAGTTTTCTCAACTAAAAAATTTTGAATTCTGTCATTTGATATTCAGAGATAAAAATAAAATTATAAAAGCATTTATTCCCGGTGCTGTATATGAAGAGGAAGACAGCAGATTAATTTACAAAACACCTTTCTATTCTTCTCATGGCGGGATCGTTTATGATGAACATTTTTATTTTGAAGATTTTGAAAAAATAATCCTGATGATGATCGATCATCTCAGGGAATATGAAGTAAAGACATTTTATTTCTCACAGACTTCTGATTCTTATTGCGGTAAAAGCAAAGAAAAGAATAATTATATAAAATATATATTATCTTCAAAAGGATTTAAGATCAGTAATATTGAACTATTAATGATAAAAAAGAACTCTGAGGATTTCAATAAAAATTTTCACAATACAATTACCCGTCAGATAAATCAGGCGATAAAAAACAAACCTGAGTATTCGATTGAAAATGGCATTGATCAGGAATCTTACGATCTGCTGATTAAAAGTCAGAACAGATTAGGTGGAAAGCCTACACACAGCATTGCAGAATTGAAAAAAATAAAAGAACTTTTTCCGGAAAATATTTATACATTCAAAACTAAAAGAGAGAATAAACTTATAGCCGGAATTACAGCGATAAAATGTAACAATAATGTCCTGAATACATTTTACATTTATGATGATGAATCCGAAAGAGAATTAAAAGGTATGCAGTTTACTTATTATAATGTTTTTAAATATGCATATGAAAATGGGTTTGAATGTACAGATCTCGGACCTGCAACATTCGGACTGGAGCCTCATCGGTCACTTATTTCTTATAAGGTGAAATACGGAATTTTACCTGATCTGAGAACTACATATTCGCTGACGATTGATTAAGAAAAAAATAATAATATTAGGTGCAGGTCAGATTGCATGTGAAATTGCAGAGCAGGTCATGAATTCAAAAGAGCTGATATTTGGCGGCATAATATCTGAAGGAAAAGAAAGTCTTCCTGCTGAGATTAAAAAATATGATCTTGGTACTGACATCGATATACTCAACAAATTAAAACCCGATGTATGCATAGCATTGAATTACCATAAACTCATTCCAGCCGGTATAATAAACAAAGTTATAATTATAAATTCACATGCAGGCATTCTTCCGGAAAACCGGGGATATCATACCTCAGGCTGGGGTTTTATAAACATGGATAAAGAGCTTGGTTACAGTCTTCATTTGATGGACGAGGGTGCTGACAGCGGACCGGTTTTATATACTTTTAAATATAAGACCGGTAATGATACAACTTTTAACGATATAAAAGATTCAATATATAAGGATCAGAAAAAGAACATTCTGAAGATTGTTAGAAGTTACATGAAGGGTAATTTAATGGCTAAGCCTCAAAAGATACGCTATCCGAAATATTTCGGAAAAAGAAATATATCGGATTGTCTGATAGACTGGAATCAGAGTTCGGAGTTTTTAAATAATTTCATAAGAGCGTTGATCATACCTTCCGGTCCCGGAGCATTCACTGTTTACAATAATAAAAAACTTATATTGCTTGGTTCGGCAATATATCCTTGTGAAGATTATGTCGAAATCCCGGGACACGTTTTGCATAAGGAAGGTGACAGAATTCTTGTAAAGACAGGGGATAAGTGTTTATGGATAGAAAATGTTATTTTCGATAACAAAGAAATGAAAGCAGGCAAACTTATAAAGAAAACAGGTGTAAGACTCGGTTTAAATTTTTCGGAAGAAATATTAAAGCAGAAGAAAATAATTCAGTGACAAAGATATCAGTAATAATACCATTCCTTAATGAAGCGGATAATCTGAAACTTTCGGAAAAGCTTTTATTTGCTCCTTTATCAGAGGACTGTGAAAAATCTTATGAGATAATTTATGTGGATGACGGAAGTACTGATAACTCTGAGGAAGTGTTAAAGAGCATTGATGCTATGAGATATTCGAATATTGAAACCAGATTAATAAAGCTTTCTAAGAACTTCGGTTCCCATGCTGCAATATTCTCCGGATTGAAAAATTCAACAGGAGATTATGTTACAGTATTATCGGGAGATTTTCAGGATAATGTATCGGTGATAGAGGAAATGTATGAAGAGACAAAGAAAGGATATGACATAGTCTTTCCATTGAGAAGTACATCCGGTCAGAATTTTATCACGAGAATATTCTCAAATTTATATGCTTCATTGATCAGAAAAATTGCAATTAAAAATTACCCTGACAGTAATTTCGATCTGTTTTTTATCAACAGAAAGGTAGCAGACAAAGTATCTGAGACTTATGAAATAAACACTTCTATTTTTCTGGACATTATGAATAAAGGATACAGGCAGTCATTTATAAATTATGAGAGAGAAAACAGAAAATCAGGAAAGTCAAAATGGACCTTTTCGAAGAGAGTTAAGCTGATGGTAGATTCCATTGTCGGATTTTCGTATGCACCGATCAGGCTCGTTACTCTGATAGGGGTTTTATTTCTTGCAATAGGTATCATCTGGTCAGTAATTATAATTTTAAGAAAAATTTTCATGCAGGATGTTACAGAAGGATGGACGCTTATGTCGTCAATATTATTTCTCGGATTCGGGATAACAAATTTATCTATAGGCATAATTGCTGAATATTTATGGAGGACGCTTGATGCAAGCCGCAAAAGACCAGTATACATTATAGATGAAATAACTGAACTAAGCCAACAAAAAAAAGGTAAACAGGTAATTGAATAATACAAAGATAAAAGACAGTGTAATTTTTGTGACCGGAGGAGCGGGATTCATCGGTTCTTATCTGATTGAAGAACTTCTGAAATACTCTCCGGCAAAGATAATAGCTCTTGATAATCTAATCAGAGGAAGCTATGATAACATGGAAAATTATGTCAGCAATCCTTTAATTGAATTTATCGAAGGTGATGTAAGGGATGATAAACTTCTTGAAAAATGTATCTCAAAAAGTGATTACATTTTTCATATGGCAGCCCTCAGAATTAATGCCTGTGCGGAAAATCCTGCTGAGGGGTTTGATACAATGGTTGTGGTACCATTTAGAATTGCAGAGCATGCAAAAAAGTATAATATAAAAAAAATTATTTACAGCTCAAGCGCGTCTATTTACGGTATGGCTCAGAACTTCCCGACAAAAGAATCCGATAATCCTTATGATAATCAGACATTTTACGGAGCTGCAAAATTATTCGGCGAACAGCTATTCCGGAGTTATAAATTTATGTACGGAACTGATTATGTGGCTTTGAGATATTTTAATGTATATGGTCCGCGCATGGACACGGATGGAAAATATACTGAAGTAATGATCAAATGGCTGGACTGCATAAAGAATAACAGCGATCCGAAGATATACGGGGATGGAAGCACTACAATGGATTTTGTATATGTCACTGATGTAGCCAGAGCAAATGTTGCAGCTCTTTTATCTGATGCAACGGATGTCAGTATAAATATCGGCTGCAGCAGGGAAACGAGTCTGAAAGAATTACTGGAGATTATGATCAGAATTAATAAAAGTGAACTGGTACCGGTACATTTAGAAAGTGATACCACAAATCCTGTCGGGAGAAGATTATCGGATAATGTAAAAGCTTCAGAGCTTTTGAATTTTACTCCTGAAATATCCCTTGAGACTGGAATCAATGAGTTGAGTAGATGGTATTTTGAAAAACCCAATAAAACCAAATAAAAATAATGATACCTATCGCAAAACCATTTTTGACTAAAGATGAAGCTCAGGGTGCTTACGATACTATACTAACGGGCTGGGTTACACAGGGACCGAAGGTAGAGGAGTTTGAGAAAAAATTTTGTGAATATACCGGGGCAAAGTATGCTGCAGCAGTATCAAATTGCACGACAGCTTTGCATCTTGCGATGATTATATCGGAGATCGGTGCAGGGGATGAAGTGATAACTCCTTCCATGAGCTATGTAGCATCGGCAAATTGCATAAAATATGTCGGAGCGACACCGGTTTTTGGAGAAGTAGATAAGGAAACCTATAATCTGAATGTCAGCCATGCAGAAAGTCTGATCACGGAAAAGACAAAAGCTATTATCCTTGTTCATCAGCTTGGCATGCCGGCTGATATAGATGCTTTCAGAAAGCTGACGGATAAATACAAAATTAAATTGATAGAAGATGCCGCATGCGCAATCGGCTCTTCGTACAAAGGTAAAAAAATCGGATCACATTCCGAAATAGTTTGTTTCTCTTTTCATCCGAGAAAAGTTATAACCACAGGTGAAGGCGGAATGATCACTACCAGTGACGAGAGCATTTACAGGAAAGTAAAATTATTAAGACAGCACGGAATGTCAGTGAATGACAGAGAGAGACATGAGGCGGGTAAATTGATTTTTGAAGATCACATTGTACTTGGATATAATTACAGAATGACTGACATACAGGCAGCGATTGGTTTAAGGCAACTTGAAAAACTGGATCATATTATTGAAGAAAGAAGAAAGATAGCTTTGAAATATATTGAAGAGCTTAAAGATATAGATTGCATTGAACTTCCAGAAGAGAAGACCGGATATTTTTCAAATTACCAGTCTTTTTCCATTTATCTGAAAGAGAGTGCGCCTGTCAGCAGAAACGAGATTATGCAGAAATTATTGGAAGCAGGGATATCTTCAAGAAGAGGTGTGCTGCCAGCTCACCGCGAGACATCATACTTGGATAATTATAAAGATCTGAAACTCCCTGTATCTGAAGATGCCTGCGACAGAAGTTTTATGATTCCGTTGTTTATACCTATGGATTCAGAAGATATTGAACATGTAATTAGCACGATAAAGCAAATTCTGAAATAATGCAGCTCAGCAGAAATATAACTGAATTAAAGAAATCCATAAAGAAAAATAAATATATAGATCTTGTAAATCCGCGACTGGAATATCCAAAAGTAAAATTCTTAATTTATACAAGAGGCAGAACCGGCAGTACAGTACTCACGGATCTGCTAAATTGTCATCCGGATATATTCTGTGATGTTGAAATATTCAATTTTCTTTACAGCGGATCAAAAGTAAAGTTTCCCGAAATGTATATCAAAAGCTGCAGCAAGAGAGCGGCTAAGCACGGGAAATCGGTATACGGATTCAAAGTGAAGATAGCTCAGCTTAGATATGAGCATGGGTATGATAATTATGATGAGATTTTAAGTAACTTGCATAAAGAAGGATATAAATTCTTATATCTGAAGCGGGAAAATTATTTCAGACATAAGTTATCCAATATCATATCCGCTCAGACAAGAATTTTCCATCTAAAAAACGGGGACAAAAATACTCAGGTAAAAATTAATGTAGATTGTGAACAGCTTATGGAGGGTATTGAATATGGTGAAGTAGTAAATAAAACTGAACTGGAAAATCTGAAAAATATAAATCATTTAACCATTACTTATGAAAATGATCTGATCGTGAATTCCAGACATCAGGAAACAGCTGATAAAATTTTTAACTATCTGGGTTTAGAAACTGTAAAAGTCAAAACAGATCTTAAAAGGATAGTTCCGGAAGATCTGAAAGAAGTGATATTGAACTACGATGAAGTATATGATTATTTTAAAGATACTGTATACATTAAATATCTTACATAACCATATATGAAAGTATTCAATGCATATGCAAAGTATTACGATCTTCTTTATAAGAATAAAGATTATAACAAAGAGGCTGATTACATATCAAGATTTATAAAGAAGTACAAGCCTGATACCAAAACAATACTTGATCTTGGATGCGGAACGGGAAGACATGATCTGCATTTATCGGTTAAGGGATTTGATATAACCGGAGTCGAACTGTCAGAGGACATGTATTCAGCAGCAGTTAATTTATCAAAGGAAAACGGCATAAAAAATAATTCGCTGAAATTCTATAAAGGTGATATAAGGAAGATAGTGTTGTTAAAAAAATTTGATGCAGTGATATCATTGTTTCATGTGATAAACTATCAGACATCGAATGAAGATCTGGAAATGGTTTTTCAAACCGTAAAAAAGCATCTGAAGAAAGGCGGTTTATTCATGTTCGATTTCTGGTACGGTCCGGCAGTTTTAAGTGACAGACCTGAGAAGAAAACCCTGGTTATGGAAGATGAAGGGACAGAAATTAAAAGATTTACAATTCCAGAGTTGAAAGTTAATGAAAACATGGCAATAATAAATTTCAATGTAGAAGTAAAGAACAGGAAATCATTGAAGATCAGGAAATTAAAGGAAATACATAAGATGCGTTATCTTTTCCTGCCTGAATTGGAGAGTATTTATAAGAAATTTAGTCTTGAAAATATTTATACAGCGGAATGGTTAACCGGAAAAAATTTATCGGATAAAACATGGTATGGATTTACTGTTCTAAGAAATGAGAGTTAAAATAAATATTTATAATTAATTGAAATCCATAGCTATAATAACTCCTAATACTGATACCTTCAGTAATCCAACATTGATAATAACGATAAAAAAGTTGATAGATGATAATTATAAGATACTGTTTTTCGGTCATGAGCAGATTTTCATCCCGCAGGAATTTAAGGAGAAAGTGGAATTTCATCAATTGCCATTTAATTTTGCATCATTTTTCGGAAGACCGAAATTTCACAGAAGAGGATTAGATCTTTACAAGCTGATCATGCAATACAGAGAGATAAACAGCTTGTTTAAGTTGCGGAATAAAGTAAAAGCATTGATCTGTATAGATCCAATGGGAGTAGTATTAGGTGGTAGAATAAAGAAAATTATTAATGTAAAATTAATATATTTTTCTTTTGAGATATTTTTTGATGATGAGATTTCGGATGCAGATAAAAAAAGAGTTAAGTCACTGGAAAAGGAATATTCGAAGAAGACAGAGCTTATTGTGATACAGGATTCTGAGAGAGAAAATTTATTAAGAAGGGAAAATGAATTAGGAGAGGATATAAAATTTTTTCATATACCTGTATCTCCGGAAAGATTGAAAAGCACAGGAAGTAAAATTGATCTGTATAAAGAGTTCAGCATTCCTGAAGATAAGACAATAATTGTTTATTCCGGTTCACTGCAAAGCTGGAGCGGTATCATGAAGATACTTGATCTTTTTCCTGAGAAATGGAATAATGAAAACTGGCTTTTGATCCATACACACAATGATCTTCCTGAAGGAAATGAAACTAAGGAGAAGATCAAAAAACTTATCCTTGAAAAGAATAATATAACATTTAACAATAAGCCATTTACCGAATTTAAAGAATATGCAGAGTTTTTATCGGAATGTGATATCGGACTGGCAGTTTATTTTCCTAATTATGAAGATTCATTTTCGGGAAAAAATGTAGAAGAGATTGGATTATCATCAGGCAAATTTTCAACATACATTATGCTTGGCAAACCTACGATCACAACTTCAAATAAAATTTACAATTATCTTAATGAAAAATATAATTATGGTTATATTATAGATACCGCAGAGGATATTAAAGAGGGAATAGTTAACATAAAATCCGAATATGACATGAAGGTATCCGGG
>JAGPCH010000048.1 GCA_018058125.1 Ignavibacteria bacterium
TTTCAGATGTCAGATTATGATATTCAAAGTTACCGTTATAATCTGTTTGCTTCAATCTGTAATTGTATTTACCTGTTAATACATTCCTGTCAGTGAAAGAGTAATCATGGATCAGAGTTGATGTTCCGTTACCTGAAACATTTCCAACCTTTGTCCATTCTGTTCCTTCTGCAGATCTTCTTTCAATGTCAAAACCTGCATTGTTGCTTTCGGAAGAGGTAGTCCAGCTAAGATCAACATTCCTTCCTGTTACGTTTGCATTAAATGAAGCAAGTTCTACTGGCAATGCTCCCCAGTCTAATTCTACTTTAAGAGTTCCGATTACAGGTAAGGCAAGTACAAGTCTCTGCGAACCGGGACAAGTATATGTAATTCCTTGAGGTATGAGAGCTTGAGCTTCAGCATAGATAATTCCGGAACCCGTATTGATTACAAAAACATCAGGTGTTTCACCGGTTGGCAGAGTACTGTTTTCAGTGTTTGAACTTAAGGAACCTTCGGTAATGCTCAGCTGAATTCCGTTGACTGCCATTGGATCATCATTTTGATCCCGGGTTCTCACAATGATTGCATCCGGATCCATACCAGGAGCAATTTCCATTGTAGTAACAACAGTTGTAAATCCCGCATTTGCATCAGCGTCTGCGATAATTGCTAATGCTCTGTTTCTGATTTGATTATTAGTGACACTACTGGCATCTACACCATCTGAATAATGCCACAATGCAACCTGAGTAGCTGCAATTTCTTTACCCAGATCAGAAAGCTCTCCGACAGGGTTCGGATTGTAGGGATAATAATTGTTCAGAATGTAAACGATCTGTGAACTTGAGATCGCCGAATCATGATGACATGAATCAGGGAAACTGATAGTCCTTGTAATGTCTACACAGTAGAATCTTGTTGTGTTACCATCGACTGTACCCAGGAAGATCTTTGCCTGGACAGTCCTGGTGCCGGATCCGTAAGGATTATCAAACGTAACTTCATGACCGTCTCCTGTACCTGTAACGATCGCATCGCTTAATCCTGACTGACTAAAAGATGTGTTTGCCTGTACTAAAAGTAAAAAGAAAAAGAATAGAATTACTCTTTTCATTGTGTTTCTCCTTTCGATTTTTTTTTAATTCAAAATTTCCTTTTGGGGAGGTTTTATATTTTGAATTATCAATCTCAAAGAAAATATTTGGGATCTTCATTGAGACTTTGGGTTAATGAACTGCCAAAATTATAAACAAAAATATTTTTTATCAAGTGAGATATTGTTTTTTTAAATTTTTTTTTGTATACAATTTGAAATTGATTGTATACAGTATGGTGGAATTCGGAGGGATATAAAAAAAGGCAGCTCCTTTCAGACCGCCTTTTTTAAAAACTAATGTTAAAGCAATGAAAATTTTATTTGATCAGCGCCATTTTCATCACCTTGCTTACACCTTCTGATTCAAGTCTGTAATAATAAACACCGCTTGATAAGTTAGCTGCATTGAAACTGACAGTGTGATAACCTGCTGCTCTTGTTTCATTTACTAATGATGCAACTTCTTTTCCTGAAGTATTATAGACTTTCAATGTAACGAATCCATCTTTCGGCATATCAAAATTGATAGTAGTAGAAGGATTGAACGGATTAGGATAATTCTGTCTTAAGCTGAATGCAGTAGGAATTCCAATAACAACTTCTGAATTCAAATTATGATATTCAATATTACCGTTATAATCGATCTGCTTCAGTCTGTAAGAATAACTTCCTGATGCAAGATTTCTGTCAGTATAAGAATAACTGTGAGAGAGTTCACTTGTTCCGAAGCCGTTTAAGTGTCCGACTTTAGTCCATTCGCTTGAGTTTGTTACGCTTCTCTCTATATCAAATCCTGAGTTGTTACTCTCAGATGTTGTACTCCAGTATAAAGTAACATTTCTGTCATTGATCATTGAAGAGAATGAAGATAGCTCAACAGGTAATGCTCCCCAGGTTGTATAAGCAGATCTGAGTCCCATTGTTGGTTTACCAATTACGAGTAACTGTTTGATAGCATTCAAACCGCAATAAGTAATGCCTCCCGGAATTAAAACCTGTGCAGTTGCAGAGATCTCGCTGCCATTGGAAGCTCCGGATACGACAACTACAGGAGAATTTCCGGTAACATCAGTATTAACAGTGTAAGTGCTTAATGTTGCGCCATCGGAAATTGTAAGAGTAATGCCATTTACAGCAATTGGATTTCCTGATGTATCGATTGTCCTTACATAAAAGTCGTCAGGATTCACAGCAGGAAGGATCTGTAAAGTAGGATATACAACTGCAGAACCGCTGTTTAATATTGTTTCATTTATGATAGTTTGAGCACGGGCTCTGATACTTACAATGTTAGCTGGTCCTGTTACACTATCAATCACAAGAGCATTTCTGAAATGCCATATAGCCATTTGTACAGCGCATGCTTCGTCATTTACGTCAGGCAGTACATTTGCTGTTGCAGGATAAAAATTATTTGTAATATATATTGCTTCCTGAATGGTTGATGCAGAGTCAACTATCGAATCGCCTAGATTTATATTTGTGCATAGATCAAGACAATAAAAAGGTACATTCGCTACATTATTTAAATTTGCGATAATTACTCCGGTATAAGCATCTGTATGAACTGTTCCACAATTACTTGCAGATGCAGGAAAATCAGTGCTTTGACCTTTCCAGTTCGCATTAAATGAAGGATCTAATCTTCCTTTGCTTAATCCGTACTGTGAAAATGAATCTGTTGCCATTAGCAGTATCATCACTGCTAAAAATAGAATTTGTTTTTTCATTTGGGAATCCCCTAAGTTTAGTTTATGATTATTTTTATTTTAATCCAATAAGTTACTTTGGGTATAAATACCGGATTGATATGTTATTTTAATTTTTAATTTCATTTTGGGAATATGAATTGAGGATTGAATGGTAGTATTTACACCCCCCTATAAATTATTTCTATTTAAATATAATTTTTAAATAAATTAATATTTCAAATAATTAAATTAGAATATAATTATTTGTGATGATAATTATTGAAATTGTAAAATTACGAGATTGCTAAAATCAATATCAGAAAATTATTTGAAGTATTAATAATTTGGGTACTAATACTATCAGATTAATATTTTGGGTTATTAATTTTTTAGTGCTACTTTCTAATAATAATTTTTAAATTAATAAAGTTGAAATTAATTCGTGTAAAATTAAAGGAATTTACACTTTATATCAATACCTAATTGTAAATATACAAAAAATAATAATATAAGGAATCCAAACAAAATCCTGACAAATTTTTTCAAAAATAAAGGCGGTCTCCCTTCGGTCCGCTTTTTATAAATCTTATTTAAAAAAAAATTATTTGATCAAGGCCATCTACATGACCTTACTTATTCCGTTTGATTCCAGTCTGTAATAATAAACTCCGCTTGATAAGTAAGCTGGATTGAAACTAATGTTATTATAACCTGATGATCGGGTTTCATTTACAAGCGTAGCAACTTCTTTACCGGAAGTATTAAATATTTTCAAAGTAACAAATCCATCTGCAGGCAAATCAAAGTTAATTGTAGTAGAAGGATTGAACGGATTTGTATAGTTTTGACTAAGATCAAACTTTCTCGGATTTCCGATTCCAACTTCAGAATTGAGATTGAAAAATTCAAAATTTCCGTTGTAGTCTATTTGCTTCAATCTGTAATTGTATTTTCCGTAAGTAAGATTCTGTTCAGTATCAGTTAATTTTCGACAGTGCTGTTCATAACATTTTCAAATGAGTAAAAAAGCTTCAATAATAAATTCTAATATGTGTTTTAGTTTGCTCAATATTTTGAACACGCCTGTGATAAATTACCGAATGAAATTCAGAATAGAAAAAAGCACACAAAATTTATTATTGTGTGCTTTTTAAAATAAAGTAACTTACTTAAGTTGACCGCTTTAAAACTTAAAGCAAGAGATACCACGAATTTCACTAATAAGCACGAATTAACGAAATTAACTATTAAAATATAATTCGTGTAAATTCGTGTAATTCGTGGCGAAAATAAACTTTGAATATCAAAGCGGTCAACTTGAATAACTTATAAATCAAAAATTTCCAAATCCGAAATTCCAAATCCCAATTTTATTCATTCCAGCTCAGATAATAAGAAGGATCATTCATTTCTTCAGCATAAGTAGTTAGTTTCAATGGACGGAATGTATCCATCATAACTGCAACTTCAAGCGTTTCTTTTTTTCCGAGATTAGCTTCGACAGTTCCGGGATGCGGACCATGAGGAATACCATTTGGATGCAGACTGATTGAAGCATAGTCAATTCCTTTACGGCTTGCAAAATTCCCGTCAACATAATAAAGCATTTCATCCGAATCAAGATTACTGTGATTATAAGGTATAGGAACTGCATCGGGATGGTAATCAAGAAGTCTCGGACAGAAAGAACAGATGACAAATCCCGGCGCTGCAAATGTCTGATGGATAGGCGGCGGCATATGTATCTTTCCTGTGATCGGCATGAAATCGTTTATGTTGAATATCCATGGAAAATAATATCCGTCCCAGCCCACAACATCAAAAGGATGGAAATCATAATGAATTGAAACAACTTTCTCGCCCTTTTTTACTTTTACTGCAAAATCGCCCTTTTCATCAAGCGTAACAAGCTCTTCCGGTGCTTTTATATCTCTTTCGCAATAAGGTGCATGCTCCATTAATTGCCCGTGTTCATTTCTGTACCGGCTGGGAGTTGTTATAGGACCTGTGGTTTCGAAAATTAAATATCTTGCTTCATCAGTTTTATGAACAAGTTTGTAAATTATACCTCTGGGTATTACAATGTAATCACCTTCGGTAAAGTTGAGATATCCAAGCTGAGATTCTAAAGTTCCTTTTCCTTCATGTATGAAAATGACTTCATCACACAAAGCATTTTTATAAAAATAATCCATCTGTCCGGCAGGTCGGCATATACTCATCACGACATCATTGTTAAACATAATAGGTTTTCTGCCGGTAAATGCATCACCTTCTTTTTTTGCAGGTTTTGTTCTGAAATGATATGGTCTCAGAGATGCATCTTTCCATTCCTCTACTTTTACAATATCCACTTTATCAGATATGGATTTAATCTTGGCAGGGGAATTTATGTGATATGCATTTGTAGAGATACTGTCGAATCCTATTGTTGAGAATAACTCTTCTTTATACAGAGAACCGTCAGGCTGTCTGAATTGTGTATGTCGCTTCTGTGGTATCTCTCCGAGTTTATAATAGTATGGCATTTCTTTTATATTAGATTAAATGTTTGTAATATTTTTGATATAAGGTATAAGGTATTAGGTATTAGGTATTAGGTATTAGGTATTGAGTATTGAGTATTGAGTAAAAACTTTTGTAAAAATTTTTTAAATTCCAAATTCCAAATTCCAAATTCCAAATTCCAAATTCCAAATTCCTAATTCTTTAATGTCTCTTCATATTCTTTCACTTCAAGATATCTCTCCGCATCAATCGCAGCCATGCATCCGGTTCCGGCTGCAGTGATCGCTTGTCTGTAATAATTATCCTGAACATCTCCGCAGGCAAATACACCTTCTATGTTAGTTTCACTTGTGGATTTTTTTGTGATCAGATATCCGTTCTCATCCATATCAAGAATACCTTTAAAGAGACTGGAATTAGGCTCGTGACCGATAGCAGTAAAAAATCCGGATACCTGAATTGTTTTAACTTCACCTGTGACAATATTTTTAACTCTGACACCGGTTACTGATTTTTTATTATCTTCATCTTTACCCAATATTTCTTCTACAACTGTATTCATCATTAATGTTACTTTAGGGTTAGCTATTACTCTTTCCTGCATGATCTTGGAAGCTCTGAATTCATCGCGTCTGTGAATAAGTATTACTTCACTGGCATGCCGGGTAAGATAATTTGCTTCTTCCATAGCAGTATCACCGCCACCGACTACTACTACTTTCATTCCTCTGAAGAAGAAACCGTCACAGGTAGCGCAGGAAGAGACACCGTAACCCATATAAGTTTTTTCCGATTCAAGACCGAGCCATTTTGCTGAAGCGCCTGTGGAAACTATAACTGTCTCGGCAGTATATCTTTTATTTTCCTCATCAGTAAGTTTAAAAGGTCTTGAGCTGAAATCTACTTCTGTAATTTTTCTGAAAATAGATTTTGCACCGAATCTGTAAGCTTGTTTTCTCATAACATCCATTAATTCCGGACCTTGTATCCCGTGTTCGAAACCCGGATAGTTTTCTACATCGGTTGTGATAGTCAGTTGTCCGCCGGGCTGATAACCTTCAAATATCAATGGTTTCAGATTAGCTCTTCCTGAATATAGTGCAGCAGTAAGACCTGCCGGTCCTGATCCGATAATTATTACTTTGCAATGTTCACTTGATGTTCCGCTTATTGATGTACCCATTTTTAATTTTCTATTTTTTAATTAATAACTGATATTTAACTGATTTTTAACTGATTGATCTTTTCTTTTAAGGAAGGGTTTTCCGGATTTTTTTCAAGAGAAAGCTTCCAGTATTTTACAGCGTTTGAATAATCCTTCATCCCATTATAGACATCTCCCAGATGTTCCAGTACGACAGCGCTGTTCGGATTTATTTCAAGGGATTTTTCTATATTGGTTTTTGCTGATTTAAATTTCCCCAGTTTAAAATAAATCCAGCCAATTGTATCGAGGTATGAAGCATTCCCTGGATCTCTTTCAACTGCAATTTTTGCCATTGAAAGCGCTTCGTCAAGTTTTTCATCTCTCTCGGATAAATTATATGCATAATTATTCAGCAGCAAAGGATTCTGAGGATCAAGCTTTAAAGCTATTTCATATAATTCATTGGATCGTTTATAATTTCCTTCAGTATTATAAGCAAGTGCAAGAGTGGATAATGAATTCAGATCTTCAGGATTTATTTCTATTGCTTTTTCAAAAGCTTGAATTGCTTCTTTGTTATTTCCGGAATTTTGGAGAGCCAGACCTTTAATGTAATAAAGTCTGTAATCATCAGGGAATTTTTCGATGCCAAGCTCTGCAGTTTTAAGAGAATTTTCAGGATCATTTTGCTGGAAATATGCCAGGCCAATATTCACAAATGCTTCGCTCGAAGTATCCGCAAGCTGAATTGCCTTTTCAAATTTTGACGGATATCCTGCGGGATTATTATTAATAATATCAATAACTCCAAGATAATAATAAGGTATCCATTGTTCCGGATAATCTTCATTCAGATTTGTAAAAATATTTTTTGCAATATCCTTTGCTGATTCATCCTGAGAAGAGATATTGAAATAGACTTCTCCGACCTGAACTTTTTCCCAGAATCCAAGAGAATCCTTTCCGAGCATTTTCCTGAAATTTTCAAAAGCCATTTCATTTTCGTTTTGCTGAAAATAGATCTTTACTAATTCAGTTTGCACTTCCTTGTTTTCAGGATTCAGGATAAAGATCTCTTCATAAACTTTTCTTGCTTTATCCTGTTCATCATTTCTTAAATAAAGAGATGCAAGTATGGATTTTATCATGATATTGAATGGATCCAGTTTCTGCAGGGCTTCAAGAGTTTCTATTGCTTTAGGATAATTTTTATATCCGACATATATATCATACATTTTGTTTAGTACATCAAAATCATAACCTATCTTATTTGTTATTTTTTCATAGATTATAATAGCTTTAGCAGGCATCTGCATTTCCTGATACAAACGTGCAAGTGAGTATAGCCCATAAGTATAATTTGTATCGAGACTTATGATCTTTTCATATACATCAATGGCTGACAGAAATTCCTTTTTTGCAATATATATATTAGCAAGAGCTTCCATATAATTCTGATCTTCAGGACTTATCTTAAGAGCTTTATTA
>JAGPCH010000049.1 GCA_018058125.1 Ignavibacteria bacterium
AGATATACTGGCGCAGAATATAAATCTGGACGGGACGCTTGGCGTACTTTCTCTCAGCGCTGAATTCGGTATAGAAGCAATGTGGGACGGCGCTGTGCAGGTTCAGGATACAGTAAGATTCTATCTCAGAAACAATTCTTCACCTTATGATATAAAAGATTCTTCCGCTGTTTATCTTAATTCGAACGGCGAAGGTACAGCATATTTCTCTGCTCCCGGAGGTAACTTTTATATACAGACAAAACACAGAAGCGCGCTTGAGACATGGTCTTCCGCAGCAGTATCATTCTCTCCTGGAAGCGCAACCGCTTATGATTTTACTTCAATGCAATCGCAGTCTTACGGAAATAATTCTGTTCTTACTTCGGGAAGATACTGTTCTTACAGCGGTGAAATCACCGGAGACGGAGCAATTGACTTGTCAGATGTAATCGAAGTATTCAATAAATCATCTGTTTTCACAACGGGTTATGTTGCTGCAGATGTTAACGGTGATAATTTAGTAGATCTTTCAGATATTGTAGTTACCAGTAATAATGCATCAGAGTTTGTCACAGTGATAAGACCATAGTATTAATTCAATATAATTTTATTGGGTGAAGAAGCGTGAATGTAATTTATTTGCGCTTCTTTTTTTATGACTGTGGAAAGTAACTTAATGTGATTTGTATTTCAGATTTTTAAAATGGTTTTTATAAATTGTAAATTCCGGCAGAGGCATAAAAACTAATGCCTTTACCGGAATTTTTAATTATAAATGTGCAGTATAAAAAAGCCGCAAATAAATTTATGTTACATACTTATATTATTGGTAATAGATCACTTCAGAAGTATCATCCTTTTTGTGTCTTTAAAATCATTTGCTGATATAGTATAAAAATAAATTCCGCTGGGAAATCCTGCTGCATTCCATTCTACTGAATGCGTACCGGTATTCTTAACTTCATTTACAAGAGCTGCAACCTCTTTTCCTAGTAAGTTATATATTTTAAGTTCAACAGGACTGTTAGCAGTAAGACTGTAACGAATTACTGTAACCGGATTGAAAGGATTCGGATAGTTCTGTTCAAGAATGAATTTATCAGGAATGCCCGATATTTCTGAACTCCCGACTGTGGTCAGTCCTGTATTGCTTCCTTTAATAAATACAAGTGTGCTTACTGTTCCGCTTGGAGGAAGCGAACCGACTGCTCCTATATCTCCTTTACCATCGTTATCAATATCTGCAAATACCGGAGAGAATACACTTAAAAAAGCACCGGCTCTCATCTTATATTCAAAGGTGCCGTTATTGTTATAATATAATGACAGTGAATTCGAAGCATTGTTTCCTACTATAATATCTTTATCTCCGTCATTGTCCAGATCACCTGCAGTAATTCCGGAAACATTCAGAAGGTCAGGAGAATATGCTGATGGCAGTATTATTGCAGACTGAAATGTTCCGTTACCGTTACCGTAAAGTACGGACATTGACGTGCCTTCCCAGAAATTACTTGATGCAATATCAGGCTTTCCGTCATTGTTAAAATCCTCTACGACAATATCCGTGGCACCACCCTGCTCACCAATTGAATATGGCACAGGAGGCATAAGATCTCCGTTTCCCATTCCAAGGGAGATCTCTAAGATCGCTCCTGCACTGCCGGTCACAATATCTTTATTACCGTCCCCGTCAAAATCACCGAAAGCAATAGGAGCAGGTTGAGGACTTACAATCTTTATTATCGGATCTGAAAATACAGCGCTTCCGTTATTCAGGTAAATATAAATCCTTCTTGATGATTCAGGGATCCCCATGCATCCAAGCCATTCCGTAATGATCACATCATTATCTCCGTCATTATCCATATCAGCGGCATCTATGTCATACCATCCGCAAGAATTGACAGATCTTGTCTGCACTGCACCGAAAGTACCGTCACCGTTATTAATAGCAAAATGAAAATCATAAGGCGGAGAATTTATAGCAGTGGCAAATAAAATATCAGGTTTATTATCTCCGTTAATGTCCCTGAATTTTGCCTGTACACCGCCTGTTCTTATCGAGCAGGTTGTCCCGCCATCAAAAATTCCATTTCCCAGATTTTTCAAGTATCTGACCGGAACGCCGGTTGCTGTTCTTCCCGAAGCAGAGACCACTGCATCCAGATCAAGATCTCCGTCAATATCTGCGAAATCAATACTTGCAGAAAATGAGTTGCCCGTTTCGAAATTTGATGGAACCGGGAAAATCCCGTCACCGGGATTTTTATGAATGGTAATCTGCATCGAATATGAATCCGCAGTTAATATATCGATCATACCGTCATTATTCATGTCTCCGGTCATGACATCCTCCGTATTCTGACCTGCGTTGTTTCTGTAGGAGGGAAGAAAACCTCCTGCACCGTTACTCAGCATTATCTGATAACCGTCCGTAGCTCTTGCATTTGCATCAGCGGTAATAATGTCATTCCATCCGTCATTGTTAATATCAGCTGTTTCGACATCTCTAATGCTTGCGGCAAAGTCAGTTGTCTGTATGATTTCAGGCGGAGAGAATATTATCCCGGAATTTCTCAAAAGCCCGATTGCAGGGGCATTGCCCGTAGTAAGACCGTTATTTGTATAAAGTATATCCAGGTCACTGTCATTATCTAAATCTGTGAGCTTAACATTCGGCAAATAGCTGGAGCCGCTCAATATAAAAATATATTCTGTCCGGTTTGAAAAATTTCCTGTACCGGAATTTATCAGAACATTCACTTTTCCGTTCTCATTTGCAACCGCAAGATCAATAAAATTATCAGCATTTATTTTACCTGCCGATATCTTTATGGGTGAGTTCCCTGCCGGGTAAAGTACTGGTCCTGCAAAAGTTCCATCCCCGTTATTTATCAGAATAGTTATAGTATTACCGGATCCGGAGCTGCCGTATGTAACGACTGCCAGATCAGTCTTATTGTCTCCGTTGAAATCCTCAGCTGCTATTCCGACCGGACCTCCTCCTACAAAATAATTTGAAGGACTTCCGAATGTACCGTTGCCAAGATTAAAATAGACTGAAATGGAATTTCCTGCATAGTTATTTCCTGTATTGGAAACAATTATATCTGAATAAGCATCATTGTTAAGCTTTGCGGAATAAACGAAATTTGATGATTGAGTGGATGGATAATAAACAGGATTTGAGTTGAATATTCCTCCGCCTGAGTTTTTCAAAACCACAAATCCGTTTGCCGATCCCATGAAACCTGCAAAGTATCTTGAACCTACTATGTCCGAATCTCCGTCATTATCTATATCAACTACCCTTCCGCTGTTAAGGAAATAGTTCTGCTCCCCTAGTTTTGCATTATAGCCATACCAAGTTTTGTCAAAAGGTTTAGCACCGGGCTGAGCAGCGGGATCTGAACCTATAAGAGCCAGCATTACAATTGTTAAAATTATTGCATTAAATTTTTTCATTATTTTTTAATTTATATCTGTTAAATAGTAATCGATAATTTATATTATGAATCTCAATCTCAAGTAAAATTATTCTTTCGAATTCGGATATATTTTATTTAAGAAGTATCATCCTTTTTGTGTCTTTAAAATCATTTGCTGATATAGTATAAAAATAAATGCCGCTGGGAAATCCCGCTGCATTCCATTCTACTGAATGCGTACCGGTATTCTGAATTTCATTCACAAGCTCTGTAATCTCTTTTCCAAGTGAATTATATATTTTAAGTTCAACAGGAGTGTTTGCAGAAAGACTATAGCGTATTACTGTAACAGGATTGAAAGGATTCGGATAGTTCTGTGAAAGCTCATAATTATCTGATATGATATCAGAACCTGAAATTGAAGTAGTCCCTCCGAAATGCATGATCAGGGATTTCATATCTTCGCCGTCAATAAATCTACCTACAGCCCATACATCTGCAGAAGATATTCTTATCATACTCAGCATACTTCCGCCGGCAGGAACCGGTGCACTAACCTCGCTCCAGCTTGTACCGTCGTAATGTACTATATTCGAACCTGTTGACCATATATCATTCGCAGAATTATGAATAATATCTGCTCCGCCTCCGGGACTGCTTTCTACTGTCCAGTTACTTCCGTCAAAATGAAGAAAACATGCATTGTACTGAGAGCCGTCATTAAACTGACAAGTGATTCTGATGTTGTCGCTTGCAATAATGTCCAGGTTGTATAAATGATTCTCCAATCCGGGCTGAGGTACGGATATAATGTCCCACGAAGAGCCGGTCTTATGAAGAACCATATTTTTAAAATTCCCTGTAATTGTCCTTGAATATCCTACAGCCCAGATATCATCCGGTGAAATTCCTTTAATGTCGGTAATATAATTTGATCTGTTACTTGACTGGTTAGGAGAATCTTCTATACTCCAGGCTGAGCCATTCCAGTGTGTAATTAAAGTACCTGTTGTCGGACCCGGAGCGCCAACTGCTTTATAGCCTCCTGCATATATATCGTCAGGACTGAACACACATATAGTTTGCAGTCCGGAACCACCGGTAACGGTAGGAGCGGAATTTTCTTCCCATGAACTTCCATCCCAGTGAACTACAAGCATCTGCGGAGTGCTGTTGTTACTTTTATATCCTACTGCATATACATTATCAGATGATGTTCCCTCCACTGCTACAAGTACATTTGTCTGTGTACCCGGACTCGGGGAATTCACTAATGTCCATTCCGTTCCGTTCCAGTGCTGAACAAGAGTCTTAATGGGTAATAAGCTCGTTTCTCCTACTGCCCAGACGTCATTGGATGAATTACCCCAAACGCCTCTGAGTAAATTTCTTGATACATCGGGGCTTATGCTCGGAACAACACTCCACTGTTGAGAATAACAAATCGAACTCATTCCAAAAGCCAGTATTGCTGTTATAATTTTTAAAGTTTTTATTTTATTAAATTTAAATTTTCCTTAAGTGTAATTTGAATTTTATGGTGTAACTCTTACTGCATATACAGCTGCATTATTTATTCCGATCAGAAGGTCTGTAAGATCTGTAATGTTATCACCATTAAGATCGGATAATACATATCCTGCCTGAAAAACTGTAGCGTTATTATTTATGTTAACTATATCCGTAAGGTCAACGTTTCCGTCCTGATTAATATCACCGCTGTAGTCAGCAAACCTTATTGGAGAAGTATCTACTTGTTTTAAATTATTTCCGAAAGCTTTTGTAATCTGATCTGACATATTATAGCTGATGTTAATACCTGCCGTAAAGACCTCGCCTCCCTGTCTGCTCCAGGTTTCTATGCTGTTTCTGTGAGTCAATACAATATAGTACTGACCTGACGGAACATTGCTGAAACTGAATGAACCATTGCCTGATGTTGATAATATTCCTTTTGAAGAATCAACAATTGAATAAGGCGCAGATGAATTCCTGAGAAAGACATTCAAAGTATCGCTGATCATTGTATTTGCCGAAGTGTTATAAAGTCCGTCTATAAACGCAGTAAGATCAAGAACAGTATTCACTCTCATTAATTCGGTCGGGATAGTCTTTATGATTGTTCCCAATAGTCCGCCTGCATATATAAAGTCATCGGTATTAAAATAAAGAGCCGATAAACCGTTTACAGTCACTGTAGGCTGTACAATCCAGCTTGTTCCGGCATCAGTGGACTTTATGATCTTCCCGTTTCCGGCGATAGCATATCCGAAATCTCCCCTGAACTGAACTTTCGCGTAGCCGCCGGAAGGAGTATTCAATAAAATCCATGAGTTACCTCCATTTGTAGTTCTGTAAATTCCCGTAGTTGAAGATATGTATCCATTGCTTATATCGGTGAAGAATACATTTGATAAATTTACAAAAGGTGAAGCTACAGACATAGAATTCCAGTTAACTCCGGCATTTGTCGTTCTTACAGCAGTATTGTTATCTCCTACTGCAAAACCAAGATTATCATTTGCAAAACAGATCGAACTCAGCAAGCTACCTGAACTAGAAATGGCTGTCGGAGTCCATGTCGATCCGGCATTGGTTGTCTTCATCTGTCTTCCGTAAGAACCTATAGCATATCCGGTATTTACATTTGTGAAAACAATGTCTGTGAATATCTCATTGGTAGTGCTATTGTAAACAGTATTCCAGATCGCTCCGCCGTTTGTAGTTTTATAAAGGGAAATGCTTCCTGCAAGATATCCGGTCTCTGCGCTTGTAAAAGAAATTCCATATATAGGAGTCGTATATGAAGTTATTTGCGAGGTCCAGGATGTTCCTGCATCTGTGGTTTTCAAAATATCACCGTGATTGTATCCGGTCACTGCATATCCGGTAGTTGTATTGATAAATTCAATATCCGAAACATATCCATCCGTGACAGAAGCTTTGTAAGTAAAGTCTATACCTGAATTTGTGGATCTTACCATTGCCCCGTAAGTCCCGGCTGCATGAATTGTACCTCCGGGAGTAACTGCCGCATCAAAGTACTGACTGGAAGTGCTGCTCCCTATATAATCACTCTGATACCAGTTATCACCGCCATCTGTAGTTTTGACATAGACTGAACCCGAACCGAATCCGAATCCTGTATTTGCATTTATGAAATTCATGGAAGTTATATCAATTGCTCCGTCTGACAATACAAAATTCCAGCTGTTCCCGGCATCAGTAGTTTTGTAAATTCTCCCCTCCTCACTTCCGCAGAATCCGGTCATTGAATTAAGGAAGACCATACTTTGTTTTTTATAATTGTCAGTATATACCATGTTCCAGGTGGTTCCTCCGTTTGTTGTTTTAACCACTTCCCCTCCAAGACTTCCGCCGGAAGCAAAGCCTGTCGAGGCGTCAAGGAAATATAAATTGTTCAGATAATTTGCACCACCTGTTGTCTGTGTAGTCCAGCTCTGTCCTCCATCTGTAGTTTTCCATATGGTACTGTTAAATATAAAAAAGCCGAGAACATATCCGGTATTTGCATTTATGAATTCAATGTCATACAAAGAAAAATCCGGAGCAGAAGGAAGCGTAAGATGTGTCCAGGTAAGTCCTCCGTCGGTTGTTTTTATTAAAAGCTGATCTTCTCCGCCTGCATATCCGGTATTTGAATTTACGAAATCAATGCTTAACAGCTTATCTGAAATTGCCATATTCAATTTCGTCCATTCGACTCCATTGTCTATTGTTTTTAAAACAGTACCGTAATCACCGGCAGCATATCCGGTATTATTGTCTGCGAAATCCATTGCATAAATAGTATTGCCCTGAGGTTTTGGATTGAGCCACATCCAGTTATCGCTTTGCTGGGAAAATAATTCAAGGTTGGTGATAAACAGTAAAATTACAAGTACTGTCAGATTAATTTTTTTCATCATCTTGTTATTTGTTTTATTCATCTTTATAATTTGTTTATTTAATTGTTTAATAATTTCTATACAAACATAATGTATAGATAAGTGTAATGAGAACTTAAAATTCCCTTTAGTTTAGTATTCAAGAGGGCTTTCCGGGTTGCATTCTGTCAAAAAAATAAGCTTTTTTATTTTTTTGCCCGATTTAATGGATAATTACTTTTATTGGAATGATTTGAAAAGTTGTATTTTACTGAACGGATTTTAATTATTTAAGTTTACATTAACTAACTCTCTTTAGGAATGCAATTGTTTATAAAACGTTGTTTAAGTTTGCGGAGGGAGTTGCATAATGTCTGGTTAAAATAAAGATCTACTATGATGTTCTGCCTGATTTAAAATTTAATTCTTTTATCAATTTATTGATCTTCATCTTCCCGAGTTCTTCCATAGAGACCGGTATTACCATCGACCAATTGTCTCTGCTCACCGTTCCGGGTGAGTTAATCCTGAAACCTTCACCGCTGAAATTTTTCAGAATGTCATTATCAAGATAGAGAT
>JAGPCH010000050.1 GCA_018058125.1 Ignavibacteria bacterium
TTCAGAATAATAGCATGAATCAATTGCTCTTATATTTCCTCCGATCGGCCAGACACAAGAGTGCGTATGTCTCGAGCCCATGCTGTGTCCCATCTCGTGAGTTACTACACTTACAGTCCAGGAATAAGTTGGATAGTTACTGTAATTAGTTTCAATATTACTGAATGCAAATCTTCCTGCAGAATCATTGACGTTATACTCTGTGCAAAGAACTCTGATCCAGGCTATTCCGCCGAGTTCAGCTTTTCGTGTAGAAAGAAGATGTCCGATATTCCCCTGAAAGTTATCCTGATTATCCGCGCCGAAGTTAAGTAAAATCTGATATGAATCGTTCATGTTTGTGTAAGGATCCGCTGCTGACCAGTATGCAAGTGAGGAAATCTGGAACGGAATGGATTCATTCTGATAAAGTGTCATTACAGAATTGAACATGCCGGTGATGAAATTTTCCAGGAGCTCAGGATCCTGATTCGCATCCAGATACATCTGATAATCCGCTTCAAAATAAACCTTAACAGGAAGACGCGCAGGATTGTCTGTTTGTACTGACAAATTATTTTCAGGAATTTCATTTCCCGGAGTCAAAGCCCTTACAAGTTTATCTCCGAACTCTTCCGCTCTGCAGTTAAACTCATTGCTGATCTTCATGTCAGCATCATTATAAAAAATATAATTTTCAGAATAAGTGTTGTCATTGTTTTTTACTGATCCCAGTACATAATTTCCGTATTCATCTGACAGCACTGCCATTACAAAGTTTTTGAAAATGCTTACCGAAGCAAGAGAGTTTGGGATTCCTTTGACAGAGCCTGTATAATGAATTCCGTGATTGATTCTATCTGTCTGATTTTCAGAAGTGATCCTGTTCTTAAATTCATATTCATCAGCAAGCGGATAAGATCTGGTAAGCTCCAGCTCTAATGAAGTATTATCACTCAAAGGGATCTGAAAAAGTATGTCAGTATTTTCATTAGTTAAAAAATTTCTGACAGCGCTTTTATCTAATTTGAGCAGAATCGACTTTGTGACAAATGAAGAAGTATTATCATTTTCACCGGTGTTACCTTTGAATGAAAACAAATTAACCTTTTTCTCATTTGAATCAGAATGTTTATTCGTCTCTGATGAAAAAGCCGGTGATGTGAAGTTAAAAATTATAGCGAATAAAATTAAACAAAAAATATCTGATATTCTCATTTAGCTGCCTCCGAAGAATTGCTCAGATCATTACCTGATCTTTTATCTTTAATAATGCTTGCAGTTACTTTTTCATAAAACAGGTTTCTGGATACATTGACACCATACAGATTAAGTTTCTGCTCATTGTCCTCAAATTCATATTCGTATTTAAGAGATGTCTGATCATAATTAAGTTCGGATCCGGATACAGAATAGTCTCTGACTAACGTCTGACCTTCCGGACAAGTAAGTTCGGCAACTCCATCCGATCTGAAGTTTACGTTTTCCTGCGGACAGATATCCTGCAGAGCGCCTGTCTGCTGAACAAGTCTCCAGTTACCTACAAATGACTGCGGAGTGGGCTCTTCGTTGTTAAGTAAATTTTCACAGTCCGATGAAATAAGCGGAAATGAGATCAGTGTCAGGATCAATAAAAATTTTAAAACTCTGAACCTGATTTTAGGATATGAGATGAATGAGAAATTCATATGCAGCTATAAGTTGTATTTTAATTTAGGGTAAATTAAAAATACTAATCTACAATTGCAAGAATTAATAATAATGTAAGTGTAGGAATGAAATGCTGAATAATTTTGCTAAAGAATGAGATCTGCAAACTCGAATTTGCTCCCGTCAAATAATCCTTTATCGCTTAACTTAAGCTGTGGAATAACCAGTAAAGCCATAAACGAAAGAGTCATGAAAGGCGCTTTAAGTTTTGTGCCGAGATCTTTGGCAGCTTTATCCAAAGCAGTATATTTTCCGGCAGTGACCCAGCCGTCATCAGTTGTCATTATTCCCGCTACCGGCAAAGGCAGGGACTCTGTAACTCCGTCTGCTGAGACACTGATACCGCCTTTATTTTCTATAATGGCATTAACCGCTTTACAGATATCTTCATCGGATACACCAACTGCTATAATATTGTGTGAATCGTGAGCGACACAGGATGCAATCGCTCCTTTTGTCAATCCGAAATTTCTTATGAACGCTACGGCAGGTTTACTGTTTGTGTATCTTTCGACAACAGCAATTTTCAAAATGTCACTTCCGGGATCTGATATAATTTTCCCGTTTTCAATTTTAGCCGGTAAGTGAAGTTCGCTGGTAATGAGCTGACCGTCAAGCGCTTCAATGACCCTGATACTCTTACGGCCCTCTGCTGAAGTAACTTCAAAATCAGTTGGAGATTTTGGTGATGTATTAAAATGGTTGATGATTTCTTCATCTACTCTTTCAATAAGACTTTTTCCATTTTCCGAAACAAGTTCTCCGTTAATAAATGTTTTCACAACTTTGAAATCTTTAAGATCTTTGACTACAATAAAATCCGCATCATCGCCTTTTCTGAGAATTCCTGTATTAAGCTTATAATGTTCAACTGGATTAATGCATGCGCATTTGAGCACATCAAAAATATCATAGCCGAGAGATACTGATCTGGCAACTATTTTATCTATCTGACCTTCGACAAGGTCGTTTGGATGTTTGTCGTCACTACAAAACATAACCGAATCTGAATGATCTTTTATGATAGTATGAAGCGCTTCATAATTTTTTGCGGCAGAACCTTCACGAATAATGATCTTCATACCTTTCTCAAGTTTATCAAGAGCTTCGCTAAGTGTAAAGCATTCGTGATCAGTAGAAATGCCGTGAGAAATATACTTTTTTGCATTTTCACCCATTAGACCCGGAGCATGTCCGTCTACAGGTCTGCCGAGTTCTTTTGCAATCTTAATTTTTTCCATTACGACCGGATCATCAAACAGAACTCCCGGATAGTTCATCATCTCGCTCAGATAATGAAGACCGTCTTCCGTAAATAATTCTCTTATGTTTTCAGAAGTGATCTCAGCGCCTGCGGTTTCAAAAGTTGTAGCCGGCACACAGGAAGGAGCTCCGAAATAAAATTTGAACGGGACTTTATTTCCGTTACGGATCATATATCTGACGCCTTCCATTCCGAGAACATTGGCTATCTCATGCGGATCAGAAACGGTTGAAACCGTTCCGTGCACCACAGCCATCCGCGCAAACTCCGATGGTATCAGCATCGAACTCTCGACATGCACATGCGCATCTATGAATCCCGGCATTATAAAATTATCATACTCGTTTTTATTCTCTTCAATACTATATATTTTAGAATCCTTGACAGTGACTGTTCCGGGATAAATTTTTCCGTTAATTATATCTACAATGTTTCCTGATATTTCAAAAGAATTCTTTTCCATTAATGTAAATGATTTTTAAATTTTGGGTTTTTCAATTGGCGGTTTGTATTCGCATGCTTCTTTGTCCCAACCCGAAAGTTCAACTCCGGAATCGAATATGCTTTGACAGAAATCAGTCAGCATTTTTTCAGGATCCGGACTGTTTCTTACGGTTTCATATTTAAGAAAAAATTCTCCTTTCTCATCAGACCAGAATGCTTCTTCTGGTTTGATCAAAGATTTTTCATAACCTTCTGGTTTTGGATATGTATATCCGAAAAAAGCCGGCTCGGGAAAGTCATCGCTTCCGGGCCAGAATCCAATTGTGATCTGACCTGTATCCATTGCAACCCTGTATAAAAGATCCATTCCGGGCTGGGTTTTTATCTGCCCTATAGAAAAGAATGTTATAGCCAAATCAAAGCTTCCCCACCACATGTTTACAGGTGACATCTTTCCTGAAAACCTGCTTCTGAATTCGGTGAAAACATTTCCGGTTAAAATTAGTATCTGCCACCATTTTCTTACAGCGCTTTCATCATAGGTTTTATTTACATCATCCGTATCCATTTTTACCGGGACTTTCATCTCCACTGACATTGGGTTGATCTCCAGTTCTACTCCAAGTTCTTTTAATGCTGAAAACACTTCTTTGTAAAACTCTGCAACGCTTTTCCCGCTTAATGGAAATGAAATTGATCTTCCGTTACTGGCATGAATAAACAGGTCATGAGTTATAAAATCAAATGTTATATCAATTGAACCGAAACTAACCGGCATCCTGTCTGAAGTGATCCCTCTTGATGTCAGGCTGAACGGGATCTGAGCCCATTCTACCTGCATCGGCATAAGAGCAAGTCTTATCTTGCCGATTATCTGTGTAAAAAGATGAATTGTGCCAAGTGTTTCTTTCCATTCATCATAAGGAAGTGGATGCCAGATATTTTTTAATTTATTCATTTTTCCCTCCCGGATTTTATTTTTTAATAATTCTTATAAAATGTATGTAATCAGTATAAGGAAGTTCACTGACAAAAGGTTTTATCAGTGTAATGATCTGCCCCCTGTGATATGCAGAATGATGCGACATATGTATCAGTATATCCGATAATATTGTCTCGAATTTTTCCCCTTTGGTATTAGCATAACTTATAACTTTATTCAGATCATTCTCAGAAAGTGAATTTAAAAATCCGGCAAGTTTTTCCGATGAGATCTTAAGTTTATAAGTTAACTCATCTTTACCATACTCCTGCCATACCTTTATCTCAGAGCTTTCGTTTTGCATTCTGCTCAGCCATATCATTTGAGCATTTATGATATGTGACATTAATGAAACTGCTTTAGCAGGGATTTCCACATTAGCTGATAAAGATACTGCAATTTCATTGTTCGCCCAACTCTCATATTCAAATAAATTTTTATAATGGTCTTTCATGAATTATTAAAAATTAATTTTATTTTTTAATGAGTTCTTTTACCGAATCAACAAATTTCTCCCACGTATATTTTTTCTTTTCCTCTTTGGCATTAATGGTAAATTTTTCTTCAAGCCCTTTTTCATAAAAATCAATAACTGCCTTTGCAATCGCAGACGGACTTTTCGGTTCGATGATCAGACCGGTCTCATTGTTTCTTACAACTTCTGCTAATCCTCCGACATCAGTTGCGATCACTGGTTTATCATAATGATAAGCGATCTGTATAATGCCGCTCTGCGTAGCATCGGAATATGGAAGTACGACTACATCAGAAGCCGAAAAGAAATATTTTACATTCAGATCCGGAACGAAATCAGATACGACTTTAATGTCATCCTCAAGTCCAAGACTTCGAATCTGTTCGCGGTACTTTTCTTCATCACCATAATACTCTCCGACTACCAGAAGTTTGAGTTTTACTTTCTTCAGTATCTCAGGCATGGCATCTATAAGATAATTCAGTCCTTTATATTTTCTTATATATCCAAAAAACAAAATCACTTTTTCGTTCTGAAGATCTATGCCATACTCTTTTAAAATAAAATCTTTAGCTTCAGACTTTTCCACTTTGTCACCGAAGATATTATAAACCGGATGCGGAATTAATTTATAGGGCTTTCCTTTGTTGAAAAGTTTAAGATCTTCCTCAACTGTCTTTGACATTACTACAAAATAGTCACCCTGACTGAATGCAAGCTTTGTAAAAAATTTATCACCAATTCTTTTCTCATGCGGAATTACATTATCGCAGATGTACAGAACTTTTGTATCTTTCTTCGAAAACTTTTTTACAATGTATGAAATAACGGCAAAGCACGGTCCGAAGTAAGGTATCCAGTATTTGAATATAAGCAGATCGGGATTTTCAGCGGCAATTTTTTTCCCGGCAGAGAGCCAGTTGAGCGGGTTTATCGAATCAATGCATATTACATTCTTTTCATCCGGAATTTTAACCGCAGGTTCTCCCTGTTCGAATTGTGTCTTCCCCGGAAATAAAAACTCGGGATATTGCCTTTTAAAAGAATAGACTTTTACATCATCAGCTTCGGAAAAATATTTATACATCAGAGAGTTGTACTGTGCTATTCCACCCCGCATCGGAAAAGCCGTTCCCGCTATAATGATCTTCATTATGCTTTGATTTCTTCTATTGCCAGTTGTCTCAGGCAGGCATCAAAAACATCATCCGGCATAAGAAACTCCATACACTCATACACTTTATTCACGCAAACAGGCTGAAAGAAACAGTGGCATGCTTTTCGCGGCTGAACGATCTCGCCGTTTCCGTAAAGCTCGAATTCATTCGGATTGAAAATATTGTTCATCAGTATAAGCTTCTTCTCCAACGCTATCGCTATGTGCATGCTCATTGTCACCTGCGTAACTACAGCGTCGCATTTATTCATCAGATTAATAAAAGTCTTCAGATCATACACACCAAAATATTTTGCATCAGTTGCTTCATTCAGCATTTTATTTTTTTCATCCTCGCCCGGTCCTCCGAGCAGTACGACTTCAATATCGTTTTTGGTAAGTTTATGTATGAGTTCGATCCAGTAATCATTCTTCCATAATCTTGATGTCCATCTTTCGCCGCAACCGGTATTCAGTCCGACTACCAGTTTGCTTTCATTCAGCGCCCAGTCTCTGTCATACTTTTTATCTGCTTTAAGAATATACTTCTCTCCTTTGAATTCATATCCGCATATATCAAATATCTCTGAAATATAATTTTCTTTATTCTCTATGGAAACATTATCGAATATACCTGTGAGATATTTATGTTCGGCGGATTTGCCGGCGGGATAACAGTATCCGTCTTTTATAGTGAAACCAATCTTCTCCTTTGCATTTACATTCGACAAAATACTGATAGCTTCGTAATCTTTGTCTAAGTTGATCACAACATCGAACTCTGTAGCATAAATAAATGATACATTCTGCAGATTATATTTCAGTACTTCATCGGCTTTAGTTTCTTCGGAAATTCCTGTCGGAACAAGCTCCGGGGAGTTTGTCAGCCAGTAAATTTTTGCAAACGGATATTGTCTTTTCAGTGGATAGAGCAGAGGAGTTGTGCGGATCACATCACCCGCCGCGCCAAGTTTGATGATGAGAATTTTTTTATCAGTCTTGTCATAGTAGCTGCAGTCATTACACATAACGCCGTGAAGTTTATTCGGTTTACACGGAATGTGTCCTCGGAAGTGTCTGCAATCGGGCTTTACGTCACTGAGTTTTATAATTTCTGTCATATATAAATTAATCGGTAAATATAAAAGTATTAGGTTATAATTGTAATACAATTTTGATGTTTTGAGTCACGGCTTTTTTGCCTCGAAGGCTCTAAGACTCAAAGAGAAAATTTTGATGTTAAACTATGTGAATCGATTTTACCACTATGGCAAAAAGACACTAAGAAAATCTTACCGTTTATTTTATTTGGATATTCGTTTTAGGAATTGTTTATTGAAATATTTACTGAAAACCCAATCCCGTAGGGATTGTGTATAGATAGCAGAAAAATAGTCGGGAATCCAATCCCGTCAGGGATTGAGAATTGTTTGAGTCCTAAAAAAACCTGAAGTTTTTAAATTATATAAAATTGCTGAATTAAATCTTCGGTTGGTATATATTTTCCAGCTTGTCTTACAATAGCTCTCAGGGTTCCTGTATCTATTACTTTGTGATTTGGAATCAACAAAGTTTGTTTCATATCTTCCCTTATTCGTCTTAATTTAACATGGCTTCCTCTTTGATTTATTACTTCAAATCCAAACTGGTTTAAAATTGAAATAACTTCTTTCCCGAAAGCTTTTTTAGCTTAGGCATATTCCGGCTCTAGTTCAAAAGTTACCATTAGATTCGGCTTTTCATCTAATCCAAATTCTTTAGAGTCTTCACCATCAAGAAAAAGTTCAACAGCTTCTTTAAGGTTATTCGTAACTTCATCAAGAGTCTGACCTTGTG